>CAYIPP010000009.1:0-743 GCA_964365355.1 uncultured Gammaproteobacteria bacterium | reverse complement strand
GTTCACGATGTATCGCTTCGCTGTGCCAGCAACAACGCACGACAAGAATCAGAGAAATCTGACTTAGTGACTGAAGGTGAAGGGGTAGTTGATAAAGAAAAAGAAGCTCAACAAGCGGCTAATGATGCGGCAGCAGCACTTCTTCAACAAGAACAAAGCGGAGAAGACGAAGCACAAAAAATTCTTGATTCTCTCCAAGTATGATCATTACCAGAAAAACACGCATATCCATGTTGGTACTCATCCTGATCGTCTTAGTGTTGTTGATGTATTGGGTGTGGATACTCTTGCGTCCCCAAGCTTCTCAACCTGTTGAAGAACCGATTGTCGTGACACCATCGACGGAGGTTCTTGTGGATGAAGGACCATCACCGCAAGAGCTGATCCAACAACAAGCACAAGTTGCTCGACAAGAATCGTCCAGTGTGACCACTGTGGCGAAAGTGTTTGTGGAGCGATATGGAAGTTATTCGAACGAAGCTCAATTTCAAAATTTAACGGATAGAAATAATATTAAAATATACCAGCCAAAGATATAGAGTACAGATAAAGCATTTTCAATTGAACTAAATTACCAATTTCTGTAGGAATTACACCTATGAAAGTAACGTAATTATATTATAATAACAGTATAATAGCACATCATATATAAATAAAACAAATTATTAAATTGTACCATTCAATTTATTAATCTGCACATTCAGATAAGTTAAGTGATTTAACTTGCCAATTTCTGTTGGAAT
>CAYIPP010000008.1:0-12406 GCA_964365355.1 uncultured Gammaproteobacteria bacterium | reverse complement strand
CGAAGCACTTGTGCCACCGCACGGAAGAAGAACGACTTGTCCTTGAGACCAGACAACACAACCACCGACAGAATCGGTAGCGTTCGCATGTATCCATCCGTTCGTGCCACAATCGTCTCCTCGCACAAAACGTTGGCATCCTGATCGGCAAGCCGACACAGAACATTAACCGTCTCACACGCAAGAGTCGTCGCTGACACATAGAACGTACCACTGAGCGTCCCGGTCCGAAGGAAATTGCGAGCCTGATCACGCAGGTCATGTGTGAAAGCTGGAAACCCTTCGGCATTGGTATTCTGCAAACAATCTGCAAACATCTGCTCAAACGTCGTCATGGCGATCCTCCTTGAGATGAGTTGTAACGATCAATCATGGCAAACAAAAAACTGGTAACGCGTCTCTCTCAACACGCTCCAGTTCTTTGCCATTTGCTACTGACGAATCTTCATCAGTAGGAAACGACACGGGACATCGATACGATGTGCATCTTTGTCCCGCAGTCCGCCAGCAAAAGTTATGCGAGTGAGGTATCCGGTTTAAACCGGAGTTTTGGGCAGGCCTTTTTCATGGAGAAGGAACCCAGCCCGGCGACTCACTCGTCGCTGCCTAGAAACGGGTGCAAATCCGCCTCCAGGGATCTGGCTCATTCCATAAGTTCTGGGGGGAACTCATAGATGAACCAAGTCTCTGGGGCGAATGAATGATTCCAAAGAATCTTTGCGCCCGACCAGAATGTCGGCATCGATATCGTACGTCTTTATGACGCGCTTTCAAAACAGTGGTGATATCAATCCGTGCAGTCTAGATACAATGTATCACTCTCTTCCCATATTTGGATATCCTCATCCGAGTCTATAAATCAGATACTACTGACCAACAGGCTCGGATGAAGCCTCTCCATATGTGTTCGCTTGAAACGTCATCTCAAGTGAACAAAGCAATCTATCATAGATTGAACATGCCGTCAAGGGATGCTGGCCAAAAGTAAATTATATCGCTTTATTGAGCAAATTATTCTGTTAACTCGAATTGGACAAAACTAAAAATACCAGACAAATTACCTCTATTTTTTCGTTCAGCTTTCATGTCAGCTTTCATTGACAAAATGTCCATATTGTGATAGCTTGCTTGGTTCGTGCATGATGATTCATCAAACACGAACCCTTTGGGAAGTCCCTTGGACTGTCCGAGAGTCTCAACCCAAAGATCAACAACGCCCAAACAGGAGCATGGTATGGGCGGTTAAGGTGTCTCAGAAAACACAGGATCTGTACAACGCATCTTGTCGTGCGATGTACACCAAAAATCCAAACAACAAAGGTATTGCTCTGTTGGAGTGTGAGCACGCGAAGACCAAGTCCGTGGAATAATTCATCCAATGCGAATGTCCAACGACTGGTCGACAAACATGCAATCCTTGGCAAGGAGGTGGAGCATGGGTGGCGCGTAGGGTGTCAAAATAAAAGATCGCGGCTGCGAGTTTAGGCTCGCTGCACGTGATCCCCATCTCGCAGTCGCGATTTCTTCGTGACTGTTTTTATTTTTTCGAACAAATGCTCCATGCCGCTTCAAATAACACACGTGCTGTTTGCGCAAACGGTTCACTTTCAATAATAACTCCCACAATTTTTCCTCGAAATGAAACAAACGCCACACGGTCCGCGTAAATCCAAATATCCCCATGAAAATCTCCAAATGATTCCGGAAGCTCACAATATTCGACCTCTGCTCGTGGTGCACGTTGCAATTTTCCACGATGTAAAATCCGTGTTTTCATGTTCGCCGGATTAACAATTCTCTGAATATCTTTTAAATAATCAACGTCAAGATACTTGTAAATATCATCATAATTTGACACTTCATCAAAGTGGCCGGAATTCGAAATATCAAGATCATGAAACAGCGCAAGCAGGGCTTCTTTTCCCTCAAAAAATCTCACAGCAGGACGTTCGCCTCCGGACAACATTTGCAGTTCCGGAACCACACGGACAAATGCTTCGATTTTTGATTGCAACTCTCCGACACGACTACGAAAATGATCAACGGCACGTTCCGGATCTTCTGCGGTAAAAAACTTCTTTTTTCCATGCACATACGAAGACATTAGTCCTCGATCTTGTAACAATGCGATCGCTTCATACGCCGTTGTTCGCGAGAGTCGTGCCTTTTTTGCAATCTCTTGAACCGATGTTGGACCAAGGTGCAGCGACGCAAGATAGACAGACGTTTCTGTTTGTGACAATCCAAGATCTAAAAAAAGTTTTGAAAAATCCGCAGGCATAAATGACACATCATTGTTTTACAAATCCAATTGTAACATCAATTGCATTTACGCTAAATGTCTCGTGTGTTTCCGGAACATCACCTGATGTTCGCAATTGCGTTGCAAGTGTACTGTGCAACAGTGTGTCTTCATGTTCTTTCACCGCATCAAGTACCTCTGTTGAACCAATCACAAAAAGTTCAACACGATCTTCAATCGTAAGTCCCTCCTTTTTGCGAAGCGCATTCACACGACGAATAATCTCACGCACAAGACCTTCTCGCTTCAATGCTGGCGTGAGTTGCAAATCAAATTCAACAGCAAGATCACCCTCTTTGACGATCACTTCTTTGACATTCACTTCATCTTTTATCACATCAATAAGTGCAGAATCCAAAGAACCTAAAGGGAGAGCAACGGTGAGTATCGCAAGAGGTTGTCGAACATTGATTCCCGCTTCAGCACGACGTTCAAACGCGCGCGAAACAATTTTTCGAGTACGATCCATATCTGCCAACATCTTTTCATTCATCAATGTTTTATCCGCCATTGGCCAATCCTCAAGATGCACGGATTCTTTTTCTCCCCCAACTTCTCGATACATGTATTCAGCAAAAAATGGCGCAAACGGTGCCAAAAGTTTTGAGAATGTCAACAAAACTTCATTAAGTGTTGCCAGTGTATGTTGTTTATCTTGTTCATCTGTTCCTTTCACACGATCTCGTGAACGACGCACATACCAAGTGGAAAGATCCGTAATGAACTCACCAAGTTCTCGAACCGTTTCTGTCACAATGTAATGCTCTAATCGTTGTGTGGTCTGATCAACGAGTTTATTCAATCGAGCCAACATCCATCGATCCAGCACATGCTGACTTGTCCGATATTCACGAACGTGTCCCCCTTCAAACATCTGATAAAAACTCAGCACGTTTGAGAGAATGCCAAAATTTTGTCTAAGCATTTCTCCCAATACTTTTTCATCAAATCGTTTACTTTCACCTGGTTGATTGATGGTATACATGTACCAACGAACTGCATCAGCTCCGTAGCGATCAATCATTTCCATTGGAAGAACAATATTCCCCAATGACTTACTCATTTTTTTCCCTTCCGCATCCAACACATGCCCTAAACAAATGACGTTTTTAAATGGACGTTCTTTTCCAAGCAATGTTGCCACAGCAAGCAATGTGTAAAACCATCCGCGTGTTTGGTCAATTGCTTCAGAAATAAAATCCGCAGGATAGGCTTGACCTAAATCAATCAATTCTTTATTTTCAAACGGATAATGCCACTGCGCAAATGGCATAGCGCCGGAATCAAACCACACATCACAGACATCTTTGACGCGTTGAAATTCCTTTCCATCTTTGACAAGCACAATAGCATCCACAAATGGTCGATGTGGATCAAAATCATCTCCAACGCGTGACGGATCTTTTGCCAACGAACGCAATTCTTCAAACGAACCAACACACAATCGATCTCCATCTTGCGCTTCCCAAACCGGAAGTGGTGTTCCCCAATATCGCTCGCGTGAAAACGCCCAATCTTTGACTTCACGCAACCATTCACCAAAACGTCCTTCTTTGAGATGTTCCGGTTCCCAATGAATGTCCTCATTTTGAGCGAGCATGTCATTGCGAAGCTGACTCATGGCGATATACCAAGAATCTTTTGCGTAATAAATGACTTTTGATTTACAACGCCAACAATGCGGATACGAGTGTTCGTATTTTTCTTTTGCAAACAACAGTCCTCGATGCGCCAAATCTTTGATGATATCGATCGCCACTTGTTCATCTGTCACTAGGCGTTCTTCAAGAAAATCTGTTCCTGCGACATAGGTTCCATCCAATTTCACCAAATGAAATTTTGGCAATCCGACTTGATTTCCCAGTTCAAAGTCATCTTGTCCATACATCACGGCCGTATGAACCACACCCGTTCCATCTGCGGTTGTGACAAAATCTGCTGCCACAACTTCCCAAGCTTTTTTCTCTGCTTGATCCGTTCCCTTTATCAACTCAGACATGAATGGATACAAAGGTTCATACTTCATTCCAACAAGGACTTCACCTTTTCGTTCTTCCACAATTTCATACGCAGTATCTTTCAACACACTTACGCGTTCTTTCGCAAGCCACAAAAACTCATTTCCAACTTTTACCTTCACATACACAATATCCTTTCCAACTGCCAGTGCAACGTTGCCAAGCAATGTCCAAGGCGTTGTCGTCCAAGCCAACATATACTCGTGTTCTTTTCCAACAATCTGAAATTTTGCTGTGACAGATAGATCTTTTATATCTTGATAACCTTGTGAAAGTTCATGTGAAGATAGAGATGTTTCACAACGAGGACAATGTGGCGTCACACGATAATCTTTATACAAAAGTCCTTTATCCCAAATTTGTTTGATCACCCACCACAGCGATTCCACATATGCCGATTTGTAGGTGACATAGGCATGTTCCAAATCCACCCAAAATCCAAGACGCTGTGTAAATGCTTCCCATTCGGTTTTATATTTCCACACGCTTTGTTTGCACAACTCGTTAAATGGCGCGATACCATATGCTTCAATTTGCGCTTTACCGGTAAACCCAAGTTGTTTTTCGACTTCCAATTCAACCGGCAAACCATGGGTATCCCATCCGCCTTTTCTTGCAACATGATAACCCTGCATTGTGCGAAAACGTGGAATACAATCCTTAAACACACGCGTTTCCGCATGGTGAATTCCCGGTCGACCATTTGCTGTTGGCGGTCCTTCAAAAAAGACAAATGGACCCTTGGGTGAGTCCTTTTCAAGCGTTTTTTTGAAAATGTCATGCTCGTTCCAATACGCAAGCATTTCTTCTTCGTTTTGTGGAAAATTCATACGTCTTAAAGAGTAACAATGACCAACTAAAAAATCAATTTATGATAAAATAAAAATGCTATGAAAAAAACAACGATTTATATTGGAGCTGACCACGCAGGATGGGAGCTCAAAGAGAGCTTGGAGGATTACTTGAAGGAAAAAAAGTATAAAGTGGTTGATATGGGCAATCAAAATCTTGTGCAAGATGATGATTATCCAAAATTCGGCCATGCTGTTGCCAAACGCGTTGTCACAGACGAGGGATCACATGGTATTGTTATTTGTGGAAATGCCCAAGGCATTTGTATCGTTGCCAACAAAGTCAAAGGTGTACGCGCTGCAACCGGTTTTAATTCAGATGTAGCAAAATCTGCACGAAGTGATGACAATTCGAACATTCTTTGTCTTCCTGGACGACACATGAGTGTTGATGAAGCAAAAAACATCGTAAACATCTGGCTGCAAACAGCCTTTTCCGGTGAAAAACGACACATCCGTCGATTAAAAGAAATAGAAGATATTGAAAATCAAGAATTTGGCGTATGACCCAAATCATTCCCGCACTGCTTGTCCATGCAAAAGAAGAATTTGAAACAAATTTCAAGGCTGTTGAGCATCATTGTTCACTCGTTCAACTCGATGTGTTAGATAATACACTTTTTCCAAATACAACTTGGCATGATCCTAAGGAAATCGGTACTCACAAAACGGATGTGCCTATGGAAGTTCATTTCATGGTGGAAAATCCTATTCCGCTTATTGAACAGTTCAAACAGTATGTTTCCGGATTCAATCGTGCGATTGTCTCCGCTGAAATGCATCGACCGCTAGGAGCGGTTGTCGGACACATTCGCGATATCATGAGACTCAGCGTTGGTATGGCAATCAATCCGGAAACCCCATTGCATGAAATCGAAGAAGTATTGCATCAAATCGATCAAATCACGATCATGAGTGTTCATCCTGGTTTTCAAGGACAAGCGTTTGGCGACACACAACATCTTCATAATCCTTCGGTCATCTTTGAAAAGATTCAACAAGTTCGCAACCATCGTAGCGATTTGACGATAGAAATAGATGGAGGCGTGACAGAAGATTTAATCAAACCTCTTGTGGAAGCTGGTGTTGATCGTATTTGTGTGGGTTCACTCATTTTTGCCTCTTCTAATCCACAAGCAACGTTGCAACATCTCAATTCACTTACTACTTAATATGAACTATTTCCTCGGCCTTTTCTTGCTTCTGATCGCAATCCCCGCCCAAGCGGCTTCGATCAGCCCGGTAAATTCTCTTCAATCAGGAGATCTGATTCGTGGGCAAACGTTTTCCTCTGTGTATTACTACGGTGCAGATGGATTCCGTTATGTGTTTCCAAACGACAAAACTTATTTCACGTGGTATAGCAATTTCAACACGGTCAAGTGGCTTTCCGATAAGGATCTCGCCACCATCCAAATTGGTGGAAATGTCACGTACAAACCAGGTGTCAAGATGATCAAAATCAACAGTGATCCAAAAGTCTACACGGTTTCAACAAACGGAACTTTGCATCCTGTTGTTTCTGAAGCTGTCGCGAGCGCTTTATATGGGGCAGATTGGAATAAAAAAACTGACGACGTTCCAGATGGATACTTCTCAAACTACATGATTGATGCACCTATTGAACTGGCTTCTCAATTCAGTGTTCAAGCAGAACAGGCCGATGCAACAAGTATTAATGCAGACAAACATCTCAAAAAGGCGACGGTTGTATCCATTGGTGATTTCGGCTACAACCCTCCAACACTGACGATTGATGCCGGAACAGCTGTCAAATTCGTCAATACAGGAACCATCAACCAATCAGCTAGCGAGTGGGACGGAATTTGGGGAACTGGCACACTCAAACCAGGTCAACACTTCACACGCTATTTTACGAAAAAAGGTGTCTGGACATACTTCTCAATCTACACACCTAAAACAATCATGACCGGAAGCATCATCGTGAAATAATCTGTCTGTGATATACTAATCATTACTTTTAACCCTTAAGCATTATCTATGACAAAACGTCTTTCTTTGTCAGTAGTGTCTCTTCTTACCCTTCTTGCTGTCAGCGGTTCTGTGTTGCTTGGTCTTACCTCTTCAGCACAAGCCGCAGTACTGACAACCCCAAGTGCACTGCAAGCAGGAGATCTCATTCGTGGAGAAAGTTTCTCGGCTGTCTATTATTATGGAGTTGATGGATTTCGATACGTCTTCCCAAATGATAAAACCTACTTCACTTGGTACAATAATTTTGACACCGTAAAATGGCTTTCTGATTCGGATCTTTCTTCCATTCAAATTGGTGGAAACGTAACCTACAAACCAGGTGTCAAGATGATCAAAATCAACAGTGATCCAAAAGTCTATGTTGTTACCAGTGAAGGAACAATTCGTGCAATTGTATCCGAAGCAGTTGCTTCAGGTTTATACGGAAGTGATTGGAATAAAAACATTGATGACGTTCCAGATGGATTCTTTCCAAACTACAAAATCGGAAAAACAGTTGAAGCTGCTTCAAGTTTCAGTGTGAATGGAGAACAGGCAAACGCAACAGGTATCGGAGCAGACAAAGGATTGAAAGCAGCGACCATGATCACGATTACGAGTTCTGGCTTTAGCCCATCAACCGTGACAATCTCTGCCGAAACAGCTGTACGATTCACCAATACAGATTCTCTCAAACACGCAGCGAGTGCAGATGATGGATCTTGGGGAACAGGAACGCTTGCCTCAGGAAAACATTTCTCACGCTATTTTAAAAAAGCGGGAACGTACACTTACAAAGACAAGTACGGAACAACGTTCGGAACGATTATTGTTCAATAGGTTGTGAATTTATTGAGTTCTCACATCAAACTTGAAAAGACAGAGCAACCGCTCTGTCTTTTGTTTTTTCGATGGGGGTCAGGTCTGGATTCTAGACTTTTTTGACTTGTAGTAGGTTTCACGAACGATCTTGCCAACGGCCCCAGCGTCAAGATGTATATACCTCGCAATCTCCGCATTGAGATAACCGCAACGTAATCTGGCAAATTTTATTGCATCATCTCGCTCTGTTTTTGTTGTGATGTCTTCAAAAATCTCATCCAAACTTGGTCTACCAATCAACCGCTCATCTCGCGGTAATTCTTTATTACATTCAACATCTCCAGCCCGTTCCCAAACTTCGTATGCGAACCGTTCGTCACCCAAAATCATTCCTTCACGAATACGATCAAATGGTGAAGTATCGCCAATCCCTGCTTGTATGAACTGTCGATACTGTTTTTGAGCGTCCTTCTTATCCTGACTGAACGTTGATAAAATCGCGTCTTCCGCAAGCCAATTCGATTTTTTTGTATATCCGGCCGTGTGTCGATAGCTGCTCCACTTCCAATCTTTTGGATGGCTAACCAATCGGGCACGGACAGGATTTAAGACAACATACCTTGCAACCTCGCAAAAGTGTGCATCTGAATCCACAACAAAAGCTTTATATCTTCCCTGAAATACGTGACCCGTTCGTGAATATTTTTGATTGAATCGTTGTGTGTAAATTCCGTTGAGATCACGCATCCCTTGCGCAAGGGTCGCGTCAATGGTTTCGATAAACAGATGGTAATGATTGTCCATAAGACAATAGGCATAGCAGCACCAGTTATAGGACATGCAAACTTCTCCAAAGTTTTCTAAAAATATTTCACGATCATTTTCATCGTAAAAGACGTTACGTTTCTCATTCCCACGGGAAGTGACGTGGTAAAAGGCGCCTGGGAACTGCACACGCAATGGTCTCACCATATACCAACATTGTAACAAACCAAAAGTCTAGAATCCAGACCTGACCCCCTTCTTTGTGTGTTACAATGAAATCACTATGCCAAACCTCACTCTTGGTCCGAAAGTTCGAAAACCACTTCACTTGCATGACAAGCAACTGAAAAAACTCGAAGAACGTGCGCTGGCGATCCGCAAAGATCTCATTGAAATGCTTGTCGAAGCTGGCACTGGCCACAGTGCCGGACCGCTTGGTATGGCAGACATTTTTACGGCCTTGTATTTTCATATCATGGTGCATGATCCAAAAAAACCTGATTGGGAAGGAAGAGATCGTCTTATTTTATCAAATGGTCACACCTGTCCAATTCGCTACGTGAGCATGGCACATGCGGGATATTTTCCAAAAACACTCTTAAAAACATTGCGCAAATTTGGTTCCCCACTTCAAGGCCACCCGGAACGTGAGAAACTTCCAGGAGTCGAAACAACGTCCGGACCTTTAGGATCCGGTTCATCACAAGCAGCCGGCATGGCCTATGTTGGACTCCTCGATCAGAAACCCTGGCGTGTCTATTGCATGATGAGTGACGGAGAATTGGAAGCCGGACAAACTTGGGAAGCCATGTTGTTTGCAGCGCGCAATAAACTCTACAACTGCACATTTATTATTGATCGCAACAACATCCAAATTGATGGTCCAACAGAAGAAATCATGCCTCTTGAACCGCTTGCAGATAAATTTGTAGCATTTGGACTCAATGTGATCCGTTGTGCGGGAAACTCGATTCGAGATTTCGTTTCGGCAGTCGAGCATGCGCATGGCATCAGCGAAAAACCTACAGTCATTATTGCCGACACAATTCCAGGCTATGGCGTAGATTTTATGGAATATGACTATCTTTGGCACGGAAAACCACCAACGTTTACAGAAGGAAAAGAAGCTCTCGCATGGCTGCGTACATTGGGAGGTAACATAACCAGCGAACACGAATAATATGACTGTACAAAAAGAAAAAACAGGAATCAGTCGCGACGCGAATCTTGTGCGTCATTTGTTTGATCCAGATCAGCTTCAACAGATCCCAACTCGTAACGGTTATGGGGAAGGGTTGGTTGAAGCAGGTAAAAAAAATAACAACATGATGGTTTTGTGTGCAGATCTCACAGAATCCACGCGCTCACTTGCATTCAAAGAAACATTTCCGGATCGTTTTGTGCAGATGGGTGTTTCCGAACAATCCATGGCGTCGATTGCTGCTGGAATGGCTATCTCTGGAAAAATACCTTTCATTTCCAGTTACGCAACATTCTCTCCTGGAAGAAACTGGGAGCAAATTCGCACCACCATCGCGTTGCAAAATTCGAATGTAAAAATTGCTGGAGCTCATGCAGGAGTTTCTGTTGGACCAGATGGCGCCACACACCAAATGATTGAAGACATTGCGATTATGCGTGTCATGCCAAATATGCGTATCGTCGTTCCATGCGACAGTGTCGAAACAAAAAAAGCAACGCTTGCTGTCGCCAAATTTGTTGGACCCTGTTATCTGCGATTCGCTCGAGAGAAATCTCCTGTCTTCACAACAGAAAAAACTCCGTTCAAACTTGGCCGAGCAGAATTATTTCGTCACGGGAGCGACGTAACGATCATCGCATGTGGACCTCTCCTGTATGAAGCATTGCTCGCTGCGCAAGTTTTATCTATCGATCATCAAATGGAAGCGCGTGTCATTAATGCACACTCGATCAAACCATTCGACGAAAAAATAGTCGTGCGCGCTGCGAAAGAAACCGGCGCGATCGTAACCGTTGAAGAGGCGCAGGCGGTCGGTGGACTTGCCGGCGTCGTGGCTGAGACACTCGCACTCAATGCACCTGTTCCTATGGAACGCGTTGGGATGCAAGACCGTTTTGGTGAATCCGGCGAGCCACGAGAACTGCTCGAAGCATTCAAACTCACCGCCCCGTCGATCATAGAAAAAGTCCTGAGTGTGATGAAAAGAAAATAAAAAAAGTCGTTCGGTATCTCCGAACGACTTTTATTTTCTATTCTTTTTTTATTGGCAATTTAGCTTTTATCACTTCCACCGCGCGCCAGAGTTCTTCTTCTGTGGCACATTTGACAAACTGCTTACTTCCAAAGACAGGGCCGCTTTTTGCACGACCTTTTTCATCTGTTTCCGTTGACCAGGCAAAATCTTCAAGTCCTAAAGAATCTTCGTAGGTTCCGATGAAATACAGTCCGTAGTTGGAAGCGTGCTGCACTCCGTAAGGAAATCCGACTAGGTAAGCTCCTTGGATGCATCCATCTTTTTCTCCATACGGCACACCGTTTTCTAATCGAAAAGAGTGCATCATCGTAGCAAACTCGTTTTCTGCAGCTATTTTTCGCGCACCTTCGTCAGCAGACAGTTTTTTGAAATCCGCTACTTGCTGCAAGAATTGAGGACCATTGATTTCTCCTTCTTTGCAGAGAGAACAAGCCGCAAGCCACCAGGCAGTTTGTGAGTCTGGACTCAAATCCTTCGCTTCCTCACGCACCTGTATCACGGCATCTTTTGTATAGGCGACATGCAGACGAGCAGACAACTCCTGTTTGTCACTTGGGATGAGATCGAGTGAAGAGGCAATCCCTGCGTCAAAACCAGGAGCCTTGTCATCGCTCTTTTTTGGTAAACGCTCAAGCAACGAACCAGGCTCTGTCCACGATGGCCATTGTCCCAATTGAGCGACGCGAGGAGCGTTTGCTTCAATCATTTTTCGGATCTCATCTAACTGCGTCTCCATTTGCAATCCCTCCTCTTGTGACCCTTCTGTAAAATCCATATTTTTCAATGACATGAAGAATACTTTTTTTAAAATTCCATCTCTGTCATCAATTGATCCACTCCCTCTCGTATATCTATTGGAGATTCGAGTTCAAAACGGAAAAGCCGATTCTTAATCGCCGCAATTAGTCTTCCAAATTGGGATGATTTAATCGTCTTCCCTGATCGCTCAAGTCTCATGTTTACATATTCACCAATACGGCCTTTCGTATCGGAAAAAATGGCTTGAGTCACAGCCTTCTGTTGTGCGCCTCGATCCTCTGGCTGCTCTTGTTCTAGAATCTGAGTTGATTGAGGAGCTTCAGATGCCGGTGTGATGAATCGTCTGCCTAATTCTAGGAAATCTTCAGGAGTACATTCAACACCGAATTCTTCTTGTTTGAACCTTTTTGGCTGACCACCAGCTGCAAAAATATCTATCTTGAGAAGCAGTGAATCAAACGCGAGAGGATTGACTTTTTCAAGCTGCTGCAACTGAGCGAGTTTCGTCATAAAATTTTTCGGTAGTCGACGTGCGAAAATCACATCCCCTTTTGGAAACTTATCTGTAGTCGTGAGTTCCGCTTGAAATCCATGACGACGCAGATATTCGACTCGTGCCATGTCGATTTTTTTCATGGCCTGATTTCCACGATTCAATCGCTCGAACGCTCGATCTCG
>CAYIPP010000007.1:11994-12515 GCA_964365355.1 uncultured Gammaproteobacteria bacterium | reverse complement strand
ATGCACCCCCAACCCCAATCGTAATACGAACACAAGGAAAACATTCTACTAAATCCAGACATACACGTTCCTGTTTTCCTTGACCGAGCGCTACAGCGATCACATCCGGCTGCAAGGCTTGCATGTCATCAAGTAACGTTGTTGGAATGTCAACGGATCGATCATCACCTGCAAGATACCCGGGATTTATTGCTGTGGAATGTAAACCTGGAAATTGATCATTGAGCCGACGAGCTGCTTCGAAAGCCACATCCTCTACTCCGCCAAGTAAAAGCAAACGTTTGTGATTTTTTTTACAAAGGCGAGCGAGTAGAAGAAGCGTATCAATACCTGTTTGGCGATGAAGCAAACGCTGATCTGTTAATGCGGCAGCAGCAAATGTTAAACCAATGCCATCAGGAAGCGACAAATCACTTGCATTCAATAAGTCGAGAAAGGATTTGCTCGCTCTTGCTTCTAAGAGAAATTCCGGATTTGGCGTGAAAATTGTGTGACCTTTCTGAGAAATCAACCATTGTTCC
>CAYIPP010000007.1:0-11984 GCA_964365355.1 uncultured Gammaproteobacteria bacterium | reverse complement strand
TGGTTCTTTTTCAAGATTATCAATGTGAATACCATACAAAAAAAACATAACGCAGCTATGGTATCATATAGACATCACTCTTTGACATGTTTCATTTAGCACTCTACACTTGGGAGTGCTAAATAATCAACTATGTTGCCGAATAACTTTACATTAAAATCTCAAGAAGCGTTGCAACGTGCACATAATATTGCGGTTGAACTTGGTCAGCAAGCCCTTGAACCCATTCATCTGCTTGCAGCTCTTCTATCACAAGATGACGGAGTTGTGAGACCGGTGATTGATAAAATCACCCCGATGCGTGAAGAACTGCGCCATAAAATTGATACAATTCTCGATTCCCTTCCAAAGAATGGTAGTCATGCTCCTGTTGGCGGTGGTATGACGCAAATGTACATGAGTCAACAGATGGCCAACGTGCTCACACAAGCGCAGAAACTTTCAAAGGACTTCAAGGATGATTTTATCTCTACGGAACATCTACTTCTTGCTCTCATCGACAACAAAGCCATTGGTCGCCTTCTGACAAATTATACCATTGACGAAGAGTCTGTCATGCGGGCATTAAAAGATATTCGCGGCAGTCAACGTGTGGATTCACCAGAACCCGAGTCTCGTTATCAAGCGTTGGAAAAATACGGTACAGATCTCACCGAAGCCGCTCGTCTGGGTAAACTTGATCCTATTATCGGACGCGATGCAGAGATTCGTCGTATCATGCAAGTTCTTTCGCGTCGAACAAAAAATAACCCCGTACTTATCGGTGAAGCTGGAGTTGGAAAAACAGCGGTGATTGAAGGATTGGCTCAACGAATTGTCTCTGGAGATGTACCGGAATTATTGAAGGACAAGTCCATTGTCGTATTGGATTTGGGTTCGATGGTTGCAGGAACCAAGTATCGTGGGGAATTTGAAGATCGACTCAAAGCCATCATTAAGGAGATCGAGCATTCAGATGGCAAAATTGTTCTATTTATTGACGAACTTCATACGCTGGTTGGAACAGGGACAACAGAGGGAGGATCATTGGATGCGTCAAATATGCTCAAACCCGCACTTGCAAGAGGAGAACTTCGGGCAATTGGCGCAACAACAGTGAAGGAGTATCAAAAATATATCGAAAAGGATCCAGCGCTTGAACGACGATTCCAGCCCGTGATCATCGAAGAACCAAACATTACGGATACCATTGCGATTCTTCGAGGAATCAAAGAAAAATATGAAGTCCATCATGGTGTTCGCATTTCAGATCCATCCATTGTTGCCGCAGCAGAATTATCCGCTCGATACATTATGGATCGTCATCTGCCGGACAAAGCCGTAGATTTGATTGACGAAGCTGCGTCTGCGCTTCGCATGCAGATTGATTCCATGCCGGAAGAATTGGATGTTCTCAAACGCGATATCATGCGTTTGGAAATCGAAACAAAAGCTCTGAAAAAAGAAGAAGATACCCATTCAAAAAATCGATTAAAAGAAATCGAGAAACAACGCGCGGATTTACAAGAACAAGCCTCTGCATTAGAAGGTCGCTGGAAAAATGAAAAGGAACGAATTTCTGTCATTCAAGAAATTAAAACTTCTATAGAAAAATTGCGTGCGCAAGCAGAAATTGAAGAACGAAAAGGTGACCTGGAAAAAGTAGCTGAAATTCGTTACGCAAAAATTCCTGCTGAAGAAAAGCGACTGCAACAAGCGGAAGAATCTCTGGGAAAACTTCAAAAAGAACGAGGTCTCTTGAAAGAAGTTGTCACAGAAGAAGATATTGCAACGATCATTTCACGATGGACGCATATTCCTGTTTCAAAAATGTTAGAATCGGAAATGGAAAAACTGGCTCATATGGAAGCCGTGCTTGAACATCGAGTCGTTGGTCAGCAAGAAGCGATTACCGCTGTTGCAAATGCGCTGAGACGCTCACGAGCTGGGATTGGAGAAGCACATCGTCCAATCGGTTCCTTTATTTTTCTTGGACCAACCGGTGTTGGAAAAACAGAGCTTGCACGTGCACTTGCGGAATTTATGTTCAATGAAGAATCAGCGCTCATACGATTAGACATGTCTGAATACATGGAAAAACATGCATCTTCAAAAATCATCGGTTCTCCACCTGGCTATGTGGGGTACGACGAAGGTGGTCAGCTCACAGAACGCATTCGACGACGTCCGTATAGTGTGGTGTTGTTAGATGAAATTGAAAAAGCCCATCCGGACACGTTCAATTTGCTCTTACAAATTTTGGATGATGGACGACTGACGGATGCAAAAGGACGTGTGGTGAATTTTAAAAACACCATCATTATCATGACAAGTAATTTAGGATCAGATCTTATGTTGAATGCGGGAACAAGTTCCGCGCATCTTGGATTTGTGGAACAATTGGAAGAAGTAAGGTCAGAAGAAGATGAAGTCAAAGAGCGAGTGATGGGGTTGTTGAAAGAAACATTCAGACCTGAATTTCTGAATCGTATCGATGACATCATCATGTTCCATTCTCTATCAAAAAATCAAATTGCACAGATTGTCAATTTACAGCTTGGACGCGTGTTCCATCGTTTGAGTGAACAACGAGGTGTATGGATTGAAGTTTCAGACCCCGCAAAACAACTGATCGCAGAAAAAGGCTATGATCCGGCTTACGGAGCAAGACCATTGAAACGTGTGATTCAAAATTTCATCTTGAATCCATTAGCAATGGAAATTGTCAGCGGATCTATCACCGAAGGAAGTAAGGTTGCCGTTGGAGTAAAACATGGTGAGATCACGATCCGAGCAAGTAAGCCAGTAAAAAAAGTTTCATCCAAAAAAGATTAATATCAATTCATGTCATGTTCTCTCTCTCGCATGTTGTGCATCTGTCTTATCTGCACGTTTGTGATACCACACATAACCGTTGCACAGACAATGACATCCATACCAAACCCTCCATTTCAGCCTAATCTTCTTGTTTCTGATGAAGACATGTTCGATCTTGATTCCATGACTTATACAGAACTTGCTCACTGGCTCCACAGAGGTTATCTTGGAAACTATGTCACTGATGATGTCTACAAACAAACAAAAACGGCTCAAGATATTATTTGGGAAACGGCTCACACATTTGGGATCAGCCCTAAATTTCTTCTTGTTCTGCTGCAGAAAGAACAAAGTTTGATCGAAGATGACTCACCTTCTCAAAACCAACTTGATTGGGCTACAGGATACGCCGTGTGTGATGACTGTTCTAAAACAGATCCACGCATTCAGAAATTCAAAGGATTTGGCAACCAGATCTATTATGCTGCTTCACGTATTCGCAATTCCTATATTGCTGATTTGAAGCAATTTGGTGTTACCGCATCCGGTATTGGACCAGGACGTGTCACCACCATTGATGGAATGACGATCATTCCTGACAATTTTGCGACAGCTGTTTTATATACGTACACCCCACATCTTCATGGAAATCAAAATTTCGTTGCTATTTGGGATAATTGGTTTAAACATCTTCATGTGGACGGTTCTATCTTACAAGATCGAACAACAGGAGAAATTTGGTTTATTCAAGATGGAAGTCGTAGACCAATTATCTCTCAAGCCGCTTTGTATTCTCGGTTCAATCCAAAAAATCTTGTGACGATCGATCCAAGTCTCTTAGAAGCATACCCGATAGGCGCCTCTATTCAATTTGCAAACTATTCCCTTCTACGTGCACCATCCGGAACTGTGTTCTTACTCGTTGATGATGAACGAAGAGGTTTTGCATCACCAGAAGCTCTTCGCGCTCTTGGATTTCTTGCTGAAGAAATTGTTAATGTCACTTGGGAAGATTTACAACCGTATCGAGAAACAACTCCTATCACTATCGAAACCATCTATCCGCAAGGTGCACTGTTACAAAATTCAACAACAGGAGGAGTGTATTTTGTTGAGAACGGGATGAAACATCCAATCATGTCACGAGAAATTCTTGCATCACGTTTCCCATCCTCTTCACTGATTGCCGTTTCAGCCAACGATCTTGAAACCTATACCACCGCAGAGCCACTGTTGTTTCCAGACGGAACGCTTGTCGCCGTAACAAACTCTCCTGATATTTTTGTCATCTCACATGGTCAGAGAAGACACATTCTTGATGAATCCACTTTTCTCACCTATGGATGGCAATGGGATCAAATTGTTTGGACCAATGAGCGATCCGTAGTACTTCATCCTCTTGCTGATTCCATCTCACGTGAGATGCCCGAGCAAGTGATATAGTCATCTCTATGATTTGTTTTACCGCGTTTACGCCACACAGCCCATTGCTCATTGAACGTATTGGAAAAGAACATCTCAAAAAAGCCTCAAAAACACTTCAGGCTTTGTCTCGAGTTGCGGACATGCTAGACATCGCTCAACCTGAAGTTATTTTTGTTATTTCTGCACATAGTGTTGTTCATGAAACCGCGTTTTCTATCAACTTGCACGATCACTATGCTCTTGATTTTAAAGAATTTGGAGATCATTCGACAACAAAATCTTTTACACCGGACGTGGAACTGATTGTGCAAATTCAACAAACGGCACAAGCAGCGCATATTCCGTTTGTTCTTGAATCTGTACACGAATTATCCTATGGAAGTGGTGTTCCTTTACACATCATCACACGCACAAAACAGTATAAAATTGTTCCCATTACGTATAGCGGCACAGACAGAAAACAACACATGGCGTTTGGACGAATCATTAAGGATGTGGCTTTACAAAGTGATAAACGTATTGCCATTCTTGCCTCAGGCGATCTTGCCCATACGCTTGCCACGCGCGCACCAATGGGATTTAAAAAAGAAGGAAAAGAATTTGATGACATTGTCAAACGTTCTATCGAGCAATTCTCTGCTTCGCAATTGATCGCATTACCGGAATCCATTGTTGAACAAGCGCAACAATGTGCATTGCGACCGCTGCTGATTCTATTTGGAGTCCTGGAAAAAATGAAAATCCGACCAGAACTTCTTTCGTATGAAGCGCCATTTGGTGTTGGGTATCTTGTCGCACTCTTTCATCACCTATGATCGCTGAGGTCTACCCAGTAAGAAGGCTTCCTCGATCCATGCAGATCCTCGACTATCAATTTCCAAAAACGATGCATCTTCGTCGAGGATCTCTGGTGACTATCCCCTTTCGCTCGCATCAGATATTCGGTATTGTCAGATCAATAAAAGATAAACCGTTTCGAGAAATACGTATCAAATCCATTCTTCAAGTCGTTGATCCACAATGCGTTTCAGAGAAAGAATTAACGTGGTTTGAAACATCAGCACATCAAATCGTACAACCAGTTTCCACACTCCTTCTCGCACACATTCCATTGCCTGTTCGAAAACACAAACAACAATTTCACTCAGCAAACGGACAACCAAGTCCTGTAACCATTCCCGCATCTGAAGCTCAAACTATATCCAGAATCACCAATGAACTTACAAAGCGAAGAAAAGCATTTGCACAAACACCGGATCTCAAAAGAGCCGCTGCACTTATCGCGGGTTTTACGCTTGTGTCTTCGCATAAAAAAATCATCATTGTGTGTCCACACATTCTTGATGCACGTTTTTTATGCCAGGCGCTGGATTCACTGGAACCTTTTTGTGTAACGAGTGAAGAATCCAAAGGGGAGCGTTATCGAATCTGGAAAGCATTTAGAACATCGACTCAAGCCATGCTCATTACAACACGAACGGGAATGTTTTATGCAGACCAGCAAACAACCACGGTGTTTCTCGTCCGATCAGGACATCCAGATCATGTCTTGCATGAGAGAAATCCCCGATTGGATACAAGAATTGTCATGACGGAATTTGCTGATCAGATGAGTGCAAATCTCTATTTTCTGGATGTCTTGCACCGACCTGAGGATGTGCATGCATTTGGAAAAGAACATATTCTCACCTACGCCATTTCTCCAAAACCAATTTTTATTGATGCCGGACGAGAACGTCACGCCTCACCGCACCCGGTTCTGAGCACATCCTGTCTCACGGCGATTGAAGAAGCACGCTCTTCCAACCAACAGGTCTTACTTATTTACAACAAAAAGGGTTACGCACACCGTTTGCGATGCGAAGAGTGTCATCTGCCGTGTGTGTGCGAAACCTGTCTTCATGTTCTGCGCATCACTCAGTCAACCCTACAATGCACAACTTGCCACACAATCAATCCGATTCCTGTTGTGTGTCCCGCTTGCCACGGACAACGATTAACCGCACGCGGATTTGGCCCCGAACGCATTGCAGAAGCGTTAAAAACATTCTTTCCAACAACAGACATACAACTGATTGATACGGATCATTTCCACCAACCAACGAGCCCAATTGTTATTGCAACACGCGCGTATCTCGAAAACCTATTTAATCCTTCCAAAGCAAGCCTTTTTGGTGTTGTTATTCATCTCGATCCTGATACAGCATTATATTCTACAGATTACCGTTCTTCACAACGAGCCATGTGGGCTGTGTTTGAGTGGTGGGGATTGGCACATGCGTACCGTTCATCTTTTATCGTGCAAACAAATGAAACAGAATGGTTCGAACAGCGAATTGCTCATGCGGAAGAAAAAATTTTGGAAGAACTGGAACTGCGGAAAGCCTATCAACAACCCCCATTCTCTGATTGGATATCTGTTCGTTTACACGAACCAGAACAAACAAAACATCAACAAGGCCTTCATCATCTGAAAGCTCAGATTGAGCAACTTCCATCTGTTCGTGTAAACATTGTTCCGCACAAAAACACGAATGAAAGCGAATTGCACATCAAAAGTTCTTCTGAATCACTTCCTCTTCTTCTTCAACTCTTTTCAGACCTAGACGACCGATATATCATTGACATGCATGCTTATATAGGCTAAACTCCCCCATCTATGCACGTGCTTGTTACCCCTGATGTACAACTTCGCAAACGATCAGTTGAAATTTCGCCAGAACGCATTCGTACGCCAGCATTTCAACAATTTATCAAAGACATGAAAGAAACGATGGCTCAAGAAAATGGTGTTGGTCTTGCTGCACCTCAAATTGGTGTACTGGAACGCATCATTATTGTTGAAACACAAGATGGTCCTCAAGCATTTATCAATCCAATGATCATCCATCGATCTTTTCGAACAATGGATAGTGAAGAAGGATGTTTGTCTGTGCCCGGTGTCTATGGAATTGTGCGACGACATCGTCGCGTAACCGTGAAAGCATTCAACGAACAAGGTGAGGCTGTCACGATACAGGCACAACAATTTCCTGCGATTATTTTTCAACACGAAACCGATCACCTGAATGGTATCTTATTTATCGATAAAGCTATTCGATTGACCGAACATCAAAAGCTGTAAGTATGATGAACGTCATTTTTTTTGGAACACAAGCATGGTCTGCAAGTTTTCTCAAAACACTTCTTCAACAACCTGACATCAAGATTGTTGCTGTTGTGACACAACCAGACAAACCCGTTGGGAGACACCATGTGCTGACTGCGTCTTCTGTAAAACAGCTTGCTCTGAAAGAAGGTCTTCTCTGTCTACAACCTGAAAAACTCAAAAATCCTATTTTTGTATCACAACTTCAGCAGTTGAATGCAGAGATTGGTGTTGTGATCGCTTATGGTAAACTCATTCCTCATTCGATCATTCGATCTTTTCCGAAAGGATGTCTCAATGTCCATCCGTCATTGTTACCTCTTTGGCGCGGACCCTCACCAATTCAATCCGCCATTTTGGCTGGTGATACAACTTCAGGTGTAACCATTATGCTGATTGATGAACAGATGGACCACGGACCAATTCTCGACCAGTTTGCATTACCGATAGATTCACAAGAAACACCTGATTCATTTATCAAAAAAGTGATACGCGTCGGCGGAGATTTTTTCATTGAAACTTTTTTTCACTACATACAAGGATCAATCAAGCCTCATCCTCAGCAAGATGAACAAGCAACGTACTGTTCCCTTCTGACAAAAGAGGACGGACGCATTGATTGGAACTATTCTGCAAACGAACTGGAACGAAAAATTCGTGCATTTCATCCTTGGCCAGGAACATGGACAACCATCCATCTTGAACATAACCTGTGGCGTTTAAAGATTCTTCGTGCTGTCTGCATCGATATCCAATCTCCTGTTCTTGTCGGAACGCTTTTTCTCCACAATCAGCATCTGTGTGTTGCGACCGGTCAAGGAACTTTAGAACTTGTTACTCTTCAACCCGAAGGGAAAACGCCGATGTCTGCACAGGAATTTGTTGCGGGATACGGATCTTGGATCGGGCAAAAATTTTCGGAAGTTCTTCCTGGGTTTCAGGCAAAAAGAGTAAAACAAACAACAGAAATCCCAATCCAATCGGATGATTGAGATAAGGAGAAAACACGTGAGTTGCAAAGAGAAAAACCAACCCACTGACCAACCCACTACGAATCCAGTGTTGATCTGTCTGTGTTGACAACAATCGATGTACAAGTAAAATAAATATCCACAAAAATGCCATTGGCCCGAGTATTCCCATCTTCAACCACAACTCGAGCCAACCCCATTCCATCGAATAGGTTGTCCATTGACCATCAGGGTGAAGTTCTCGCACTCGAGGATCATCTGAAATAAATGTGACAGAAGAACCAAAACCGTTTCCCAAAATGGGATGTTCTTGAATTTTTTTCATCATGGGATCAAGCAGCATCCAACGACTTGATACGGCGACATCTGTTTGTGTGCGTGTCTTCAACGTTCGTGTCAACTCATCACCTCCAAGAGGTTGTTTGGAAAATGGAACTAAACTCACGCAGAGAATAATCACAACGCTCAGAACGAGAGCGCTAAACCCGACAGCTATAAACCGACTCCAATCGCGGAAAGAATATCCCGTTCTGAGTAAAAGAACAACGAGGATACTAAAAGCAACAAGCCATCCCATCCAAAAACTTCTTGAAAGAGACAACAACATCACAGAAACAACACCTGCAAAAACAACAATACATCGTACAGTTCCTACCTTATTTTTGAGTTGAAAACTCAAGGGAATCAACAGGAGTCCAAAGACAAACGTAAAAAATTGACTTTGGATAAAGACACGATACACACCCGAATCAAGCTGTGTGATTTCAGCCAATCGAATATCTCGCAAAAATCGATAGGCTTCAAACAGAAAAGATTCAGAAAAATGAGAAAACACGTAAAGAATTCCAAGACTCAATAGTATGTTCCACACAACACCTGCGGCAAACGCTTGTAAGAAAAAATGTCGTGCTGATTGATTCCAGATAAGAGAACAGATTGGGATCGCATAGAACAAATAGAGATACGCATTGCCGTCTTGGAAGGCTGTTGTCCATTCTTGCAAAAAAAATCCTCGAACAGAACCAATACCCACAGCCAATATAAGCGGAAGAAATACCATAATACAAAACTTGGAACAGTTGGGGAATGTCTTCGTTTGAATCAAGTAAATCACGTAGCCGAGAAAAAAACTCAAAAAAATCGTCATGCGCAAAGAAAGGTGCATGGGAACATCTGTAAAAAACAGATATCCGTGCGGATGGCTAATCAATTCAAGAAATACACCCCCCAAAGCAATCACTGGATTTCGTGCTGCCAAAAAAATAAAGACACCTGCCACACCAACCAACACAAGCCATCCAACATGCAGATAATAGGCTGGAATAGCTAAGAGAAAAGAACCAAGAAGAATGCCCAGACTAGAGAGAAATGGTTTTCCAAAGAACTGTTCTTTCATAGTTAAATGGGCTTGAGAATGCTAGCAAGCATACTGAAGAGATAAAAAAGAGGTTCCAATACCCAAAAGATTCCGCCAATCATCCATCCGAAATGTTTACGCATGTACGTTTGAACACTTCTTCGCAACATGCGTTGTTTTCGCAGGGTTGGTACGCGATCAAAACTACTGCCCTTTTTATGTTTTGCAGAAATCTGAGCAAAATAATGTACACGCCATCCTGCCTTTGTGGCTCTTCGACAAAAATCAACTTCCTCGTACCACATGAAAAAAGATTCATCCAGCAAACCAATGTCTTGAATAACGTCTTGACGAATGCAAAAAAATGCCCCCATCACCTGATCAACGTCTGCACTGTGCGTATAATCAAAATCATCCATTCGCCAGGATTGAATTGGACCGATGGTTGGAACTACATGATGTACTTTGAACAACACCAGAAGCTGATCGAGAGGTGCGGGATATCGCCAAACACATTTTTGTTGTGTGCCATCCAAATTTTTTAATGAAATTCCACCTACACCAATGGAAGGATCCGCATTCATGGCATCACGAATTTGATACAATGCGGGTTCGGTAAAATAGATATCTGGATTTACAAGCACACTATATTCACCATGACATGCGGTATACCCAAGATTACATCCTCCGGCAAATCCCAGATTCTTCTCACTTATAATCACACGAACTTGTGGAAATCGTTCTTTTATAAATGATAAATCATCACCCGAAGCATTTTCGACCACGAGTACTTCCAGATCACCTTCTGTATGTTGGGCAAACAATGACTCGAGCATGCGTTCCAAATAATCAACGGTTTTATAATTGACGGTAATGGTTGAAATCATACAAGATGGTGTTTCGTAAGAATGATATCACGTGCTCGTTCGAAATCTTTCATAGTTTGTGGTTTCCAGCCAATGATGTTCCATGGAATTTTATAAAAAATGGATGGCATCCACGTTGATATCCCCTTTCGACCGGGCACGTCTTGAACACGAAACAACACTTGATCCAACGCAAAAGCTGTTGAACCACGTTCTACCATGGTAAGCCAAAGATCCCAATCCTGAAACCTTTTTAAGAAAGGATCAAAACCAGGAAAAGCCGTCGTGCGTATCAAAGAAGTTGTGTGAAGATAATTTTGGACTTGCAGAGCTGGAACATCGAAAGGTCTGCTCTTGAACACTCTGTTTCCCCACAAAAATCCACTATAACAAACGTCAACTTCTGGATGATCCATGAATACCCGATACATATCTTCCAACATTGTTGGAAAGGTCACGATATCCGCGTCACAAAAAAGAAGAAACGTTCCTGTTGCTAACTCCGCCCCTCTATTTCTCGCCATGGGCGCCCCTGCATGTTGTTGATACTGATAGACAACAGAGACAGGATAGGATGTAACAATCTTTTTTGTTTCATCAGTCGAACCATCGTCTAAGACAATCAGCTCTTTTGGAAGAAGTGTTTGAGAACACAAGGAATCCAAACAAGAAGCGATTGTCCGAGCGTGTTGGAATGTCGGAATGATCACAGAAATTTCATTCACAAATAGGGTTCTAGTTTTGCAAACTGTTTTTCACAAGTAAATTCTTGAGCCACCCGCTGTTGTGCCTGCAGGCCGAGTTGGTGTCGCCTATCAACATCGAGAACAAGTTCTTTGATTGTTTCGATCAACTGCTCCAAATTTCCTGACTCGACCAATCGACCCGTTTGATGATCTAGAATCGCCTCATCCACTCCGGAAACATAACTACCAACAGAAGGAATAGCAAATTGTGCCGCCTCAAGATAGACCATACCGAACCCTTCTTTATCTACTTCGTCGGACAATACAGGCATAAGAAACAAATCAGCTCGCTGATACAAACCTTGTTTGATCGACTCGGAGACTGAACCATGAAATACAACTTCATGCAGACGTAATTCTTCCGTCAGTTGTTCGCACGTAGCTCGCATGGGACCGTCTCCAACAATATCGTACACAAACGTTTGGATCACTCCCATTTGTTTAAGTCGACTTAAAGCCATCAGAACAAGCAAATGACCTTTTCGTTCAATCAAACGACCAACGGTTAACAGATGTAACACAGCATCCTTCGGTTGACTTGAGACAGATGCAGACACAGCAGGTAAACAGGGGTAGACAACAAGCGGTAAAGCAACACGAAATAGGTGTGTGACTTCCTGTGCTAATGCATTTGAATTCGTCACAACAATACGTGCATGTTGTAAAATTTGAGCG
>CAYIPP010000006.1:9813-12798 GCA_964365355.1 uncultured Gammaproteobacteria bacterium | reverse complement strand
TCTTCCCTGCTGAGACACTAGCCACATTGCCAAACCGATAAACATCACGGTTGTCAAAAATACAATCAATCCGTTCATTGTTCCAACCGTATTAAAGCCTCGAGACTGGGAGAAATCAAACGGCAAATGTACGATATTTAACATCCCCAAAACACCAAGTAATCCGGCGATTGTCGCGGCTCCCAACAAAATAAACAAAATTGTTCTTTGAACTTTTGACGCACTCGCATTGTTCATGAATGTATAAAACACCATGACATACATAGCAACCGAAAGAAAACTCATGTATTCCTGAGACGCCTGACCAACCCACGATTGATATCCGGCGTAGGATGTGGCAGCAGAAACCAGAATCGCGATCAAAAATAATCCTGGCACAAGATTCAACCATCCTGCGCGAAATGAAAGACGTTTACTCAACACCATTTGTCCAAGCCAAGACACAAGAGCAAAAATTGCCAATACAACTAACACAAGTTGTTTACTTTGTTCGAGAACGCTTGTTGTCCATGGAAGAAAGAATAAGGGCAAGAAGAAAAACAATGCGTACGTCGACCATTCAATGAATTTCTGAAACATAGGATATATTACTTTTTCTTAGTTTTATAATCTTGAATTGCTTGCACTACTTTACTATCCCCCTTCATATCTTCAATAAAGAGCACGTGATCTTTATTGATTTCCATTTTGTCTTCAGGCCCATGCGCTTCATTACCCAGCTTGATCAGTGAAAGATTCGATACTTGATCCAGTCCAATCGTTCCTGTCTGCAGGTAAAAGACATCTGTAAGCTGGTAAAAATCTTTCTTGTCTGTATTCAGTTTTCCAAAATACACTTGACCGCTATCAAGAAAAACGGCTTGATACTCTCCGGAAGCGATCGGGCCTTCTGTGGGAGATGATTTGTTTTGCGTGTAATACCACCAAAACAATCCTCCAATCAAGACAACAAGAATTGGAATGATCCAAATCCAGCCTGTTCCCTTCTTTGATTTTTCCGGTTGTCCCATAGGACGACCAATAGGACCTCGAGTAATTTTTGATTCAATAGCCATAAATAGAGAGAGCAGATTGACGAACATCTGATTATTGCCAGAAATAACGTGATTATCTTACAACAGCAAAATAGGTGTGACAAGTCGAGTATGTGGATGAATTTTTAACCAAAAACAGGGTCCGAGGACCCTGTTTTTTTCTGTTCTATAACCTATTCTGCTGGTTGCTCGTCAACGAGTGCTTCTACTACCTCGTCGTCAGCAACTTCTTCAGTTTCAGGAACTACTTCTTCAATGAATTCTTCAACAACTTCTTCTGCTGGTTGCACGTCAACGAGTGCTTCTACTACCTCGTCGTCAGCAACTTCTTCAGCTTCAGGAGGAGCTACAACGTCTTCCTCATCAGAAGGCTCGACTGGTGCCGGTGCGGAAGGACTGTTTGTATCATTCACAGAGATATTCTCTCCTGCATGATTTTCATCAGCAACAGTCACTTGTGCATCATAGACACCGATCGCAATCCAGTTGTATTCAACTTGAGCTTCTGTGTTTGAACGGTTGATCGTAAATCCGGTTGTGCTTTCCTCACTTACCCATGCACCATCAGCAGATTCAGAATTACTTCGTGAGCTGAACGTAATAATTGGTGTTGAACCTTCAGCAAATGGTTTTTCGAAAGTGACAATCACTTTATCCTTTCCAGATGCCAAGCGCACACGTCCGGCCATGTCGTGTGAACCATAGAGATGTTCAGCAACCGTCACAGAACCGGAGAAATTACCGTCTGCTGCAGATACGCTATCTGCAAGCATGACTGAATTCGCATTTCCACCCTGAATTTCATTTGCTTCGGAAACTGGTGGTTGGTACCAAGTGTTAATTACTTGCACCATTACTGTATCTGATACCCCATTCCAGTCTGCTAGAGCCATACCGATGACACGCCCTGCTTCTGTTGCCTTCATTGCAGCACCGGGCGTTGAGGAAGTAGTCAAGAAGTCTCCAACGCTGATTGAACCTCCTTCTGCCACAACCTTCACTGGCACACGTCCTACAAGAGCGATTGGCATTGGGTGGTCATCTTCCGACACATTATTACCTGCTGAGGTGAAGTCGCTATAGTTATTTGATGCAATACCGATAATTGGTCCTTGATAAGCGTATGAAGAGAGTACAGCCTGTCGAATTTCTTGCACACCTACGTATTCATCTTCTGTATATACAACCTTGTCTCCAGGTACAACGATATGTCCGAATTGTACATCTTCTGCAGCTGGATAACGCTCAGCATAGTCAGCTGCAGCACCTCCGTTACAATCTCGAAGTGCTTCGGTCTGCGTTCCGTTTGTTGCATGACAAATAGCATTTGATGTACTTGTAATTGAATTTAACGTAAATGTTGCAATTCCACCCGCACTAACACTCCAATCATTTCCACCAGTCAAGGCAATTGTTGTTGATGTATGAGTGTTACCGATTGAAATCGTGTCAGCAGATGTTGCTTCTGTTGCAATAGAAATTGTACTCGCAAGATCAGTAGTAACTCCACCGATATCAATCGTCCCACCATCACTTGAAGAATCATTAATATTCAACGTACCCACAGCACTTATGAACCCATCGCCACTTGAATACACATATACATTTCCTCCTTGAACATAGGTATCATCTTCTGCTGTTATCTCAATATCATTCCCGCTTGTACCATATCTACCTCCTGGTACGTTTCCAGCATATATTTTGATATCATCATTCCCAGCATTCGCTACGTCTGACGCCGTAATACGGATAGTACCAGCAGTAGCATCCAACCCGATTGCATCTATTCCTGTACCAATGGATGAAATGAGAACGCTTGAGTTTCCAGAACCAGCAACGGCAATCGTGAGGTCTTCAGCATCTGTTCCTGAGGTCAGGGTGAAGTTCATGTCATCAGCTCCGTCGATGGAGATAATACCTGTAGAGTCGATAGCGATACCACCCGTTCCGG
>CAYIPP010000006.1:0-9713 GCA_964365355.1 uncultured Gammaproteobacteria bacterium | reverse complement strand
CAGCGGTCGCATCCACGATGATAGCGTCGGCTTCTGTAGAAGCTCCTGTCACACGGATCTCAGTAGCAGTTCCTGTTGCGGTGATATCCAAGTCGTCACCTGCGGTGTTTCCACCTGCAGTAATATCAATACCACCAGCCGTTGTCGAAATGAGAATAGCTTGAGCGGCATCTGTGGTAGATGTAAAGCTCACAAGTCCTGAACCATCAGCGTCAAACGTTGTGCCGTCAAAGTCGAAGGAGCCATCGAGATCGACAACCCCGTCTACTTCGAGATCTGCAAGGATGTAGACATCACCAACGCCATTAGCAGTACCTTGTGTTCCAGGATCTTCTCCAAAAGACACAAGACCCGTTCCAAGAAATTCAAGAGCGGCGTCCGTATTATCCCAAGCTGCAGATACATCGTTGTCGGTTCCCCAAATAAGGGAGACTCCGTCATCGAGCTTCAAATTACTCCCAAGAGAAAGTCCGACATCCCAGCCTGTACCAATATCAGCAGCAACGGAAGTAATGTTGTTTAATGTATTTTCTGTTTCCGTCAAATTTCCAATATCCAAACCTTTGACGTTACTTGCAACGTTTGCGGATGTGGTTGCGCCAAATGCATCAATGGAAATCACACTGTAATCATCTGCAACGCCTGTTGTATAGGAAGGATCAATATGTAAAGCGGTTCCGGATGCACCAGACACATTCGATGTGATCAAGAGTGCGTCCACACCATCTGTTACAGAGGTATCACCAGTACCAAGTATTAACAGATCAGCTGTTGGTGAACCGTCACCATCGAAATTCGCAGACTGTCCATCAATAACACCAACAGTGAAATCACCGGAAGCAAGATCAAAATTACCACTTGAAATCAACACATCGCCTGTAGTAAGCGTCAACGCATCTGTTCCAAGAGCTGAACCGGTAATGGTTGTTGAACCATCGTGAGCAATAGTAAATTGTGTGCCACCTGCGTCTTCCAACAGCACAAAATCAGCGTTTGTATCGTCGTTGTCAGCATAAGTTCCACGTAAGACATACGACTGTGCCGTCACTGTTGTATCTGTCATGTTAAGATCAAGAAGAGCCGCTGCACCATCCTGTGCGGTATCTGTAATATTGATGGCAATTCCTGTTGTTCCAGCCAATGTCAAGTCAACCGCATTTCCTGATGTCAAACTGGTGGCGGTAAATGCGAGTCCGTTTCCTGTTGTCAATGAATTGAATGTCATGTCAACAGGATTGTTTGATGTTTCCGTTGAAACAAAGTTGAACTGATCAGCTCCGGCACCAAAGTTAAACGTATCAGCGCCGGTTCCTGTTCCAAGATTGATTGTTCGAGCTACGTCGGAAGTTCCAATACTGATAGATTGACTTCCTGTTTGTGTATCAAGCGTGATTGCCCCAAGCGCACTTGTGAGATTGACTCCACCACTTGCTCCACCACCGGACAAGGAAATCGCTCCGTTTGTTGTTGCCATGGAAAGTGTTCCACTGCTTCCAATGTTTATATCAAGTCCAGCATTTCCAAGACCCGCGATCGATCCATAGGTATTAATTTGAACCGCAGCACCATCCAATGTGACAACACCTGTGGTGTTGCTGGTTGCATCATAAGCATCAAGATAAATTCCACCACCAGCTGTTCCATCTGCATCAAGATAAATAGAATCCGACGCCGCTTCTGCTGACTGAATCACCACAGAAGCAGCTGAGGCGGCAAGGGTTAAATCACCGGCAGCTGTTGAAAAATTTGAAGCCGTTGCCGCATCAAGAGAAATCCCCGCGGATGAATCCCATGTTCCAATTGCGGAGTTTATATCAAGCGCTCCGGTTGTTGTCACATCAACTTCTGATGCGTTTCCGGCAATATTTACTCCGGCTGCACCGTTAAGAGTCAAAGCACCTGCTGAAGTTGTAAAATTGGATGCTGCGCCCGTATCAAGTGAAATCGCACCCGTCGAGTCCACATTAAAGGCACCAACAACATCAAAATCCGAATCGCCTGTTGTTTGAACTAAAAAATCGTCTTCCGATTCAATCGCTACGTCATTTCCATCTTCGCCAGCATCCGGCGCAACGTTTCCGGCCGAAAGGACGATGCTGTCATCTCCACCATTTGCACTATCAGATGTGGCAAGAGTGACACTGGCCGCAGTCGAAGTCACAGACACTGCCCCACTACCCGCTGCGGTAACGGCTTGTGCATCACTTATGGTGAACCACGTTGTGCCTGCATCTTGAATGGTAATATCTCCCGTACCCGTGCCTGTATCAACAGTGAATCCAGAAGTTCCACTGAGATCAAAAGACAGATCACCGTTATCAACAGTGACTGTTCGTTCTCCACTGTCCCCATCGTAGGCATCGTCTAATGTAACCGCCAATTGGTTCCAAGCTCCATTTCTGCGAATAAATAATTCATCATCATCCGTATCGTAATAGAGTCGTCCATCAAACGTATCGTCTGTTGGGGCAGTCGTAGAAGATTCCACCGCTTGTGAGTAGATCGAATAAGGCACCTTCGTGATTTCCACACGAGGCGAGAGTGTTTCCGCTGATCCAACCAAATCTACAGAAGCAACTTTAATCTCGAGAAATAAATTATCTGAAAATGCAGACAAGTCAGTTCCAAGTGGAATCTGCACAGAGAAGAATCCATTTGTTACTGTAATTGCCGATGTAGGCGTTGAAAGAAAGTTGGTTGCCTGGATGTTTGTGGCAGCGGTTGTTCCAGCGGTTAACGCCGATTCCAGATCAAACCAGAAGTAGTACGTTCCGGTCAACGCTGCACCGGATGAATTAAAGAGTCGTCCGTTGTAGCCAATCGAGGTAGGTACCTGTGCATTGACTAGAGACGGCACGCCTAGCAGGGCGACGGCAAGGGTGTAAAACACCGTCGAAATACCTACTAGGGTGTGCAAAAAAATTTTTGCAGTTTTCATACGTGGATAATGGGTGCGTACGAAACGCGTGTATTAGAGAGTCAAATAAACTCAGTGATCTGGTCGTCGAACAACATCAATGCAAGACAGTGGGTACTCTCTTGTTCTTCGATCACTCAATCACTTGGTAATATTTGATCATGGGTGCTTAAATTATTTTATTTTTTGTTTTTTGATTACGTAAATTGTACCAAATCCGATCGCAAGAACCAATGCAAGAGTTATCAACAGTTTTGGTGATTGTGTTTTCTGAATTTCTGTTTGTGTTACCCCTTGTGAAATCGCATCAATTTCATTTGTTGGTGTAAATCCTTCGGCACGATCAAGCTGTGTTCCTGTTGGATACACACGGATACTTTGTCCTTGATTGGTCACATTTCCTGCTCGATCAAGTGCTGCCACTCGGAAAAAATAGGTACCAGGCACAAGATCTGTTATTTCCAATGGACTCTGTTGTGGTAAAAACTCACTCGTGTTGATGGCGACTTTATACTGTTCTACCCCAGAGACATCATCTGTTGTTGCAAACGTGAGCCAGAGCGATTCACCTTCGATCAATTGTTCTGTTGAAACCGTAATGGCGATAGGATTTGGATTGACTGTATCAATCTGTACACGACGATGGATGGTGCTGGTAGATTTGCCATTCTGTTCAATTCCTTTGAGGTGAAAATAATGGATGCCATCTTGAACATCTGAAAACGTTTTTGCTGTCTCTGTTGCAGAAAGATAACTTGTCGGATTTGTATTCGAATTCTGATCAAATGCGTAGTAATAGGAAACGACATCACTATCCCCTTTCAATGCGATCCATTGCATTTCCACTGTTGACTGAGCATACCAACTGAATTCTTGTGGGTGACTGGTACTACTCACGGTTACTACGGAAAGATTTGGATCGCTCACCAGCGCTTCTTGTACGACGATGTTCAATGCATTCAATGCATTCAATGCATTCACATTGATCTTTTCTTCTCCACCACTGATCAATTTTGATTCATTGGAAAAGGCAACGTTTGATGATCCGACCTGTCGTCCTGAAAAACTGATTTTCAGAAACGTTCCAACAGAATTCACAGGACCATCAAGTGTAAATCCACCCCATGAAACTTGGCCGTTTATATTATCAATCACGTTTCCAGGAGTGCTTCGATCAAAGGCACCGACACGCACGACAGATTCAACTTTGAGTATGGTTGGGTCAAATGTCAGAATTGTTCGTGCCGTGTCCAATGCTTCTCCTTTTGGGTCAACCTTGATTGTGACGTCAACCGTTTGTCCAAGAGGGAGTGTCATCGCTGTTTGTTCAAACGTCATGGTTGCAGATCCGGCAGCCAATACGGAAACAGGGACAAGAGAAGAGATGATGATCGTCAATGCAGTAATAATATAGTTCATACAAAATCTTGTTCCTCCCTTCTTGAACAGTATTCATTAAACCTTCGTACCCCATCGTGCCACCATCATTGAAAAGTCATAATCATTGACCGATCCATCCACATTGAAATCACCGGCACGATCCATTCCTCCCCAAAGTTTGACCAATCTACTCAAGTCGTAATCGTTCACGGTATTGTCTTGCGTCATATCACCGACGAGTCGTCGATAGAGCTGGTAAATGCTTTCTGTTGAACTTCCGTAGGAGTTTGTCGCTACCAACTTGAAGGAATTCAAACCAAATGCGAGAGATACGGTTTTTTGCCAGGACGTCGTACTTGGCAAACTCACTCCTTCTGTTGATTCGTTCACTTTGATACCGGTTGTTAACGTATCGTTTAAACCATAAAGAAAGAATGTTGGCTGGTAACTAAATCCGTACGATTGAATTTTCTCTGCAACGGTTGGCGCGGTCGGCGCTGAACCTCCGCCTCCGCCACCGCCTCCACCTCCTCCACCGCCACCTCCACCGGAGGCGTTACAAGATAAGGTCACAAACGCTGAACAGGTTGAATTACAGGTAAGCGTTCCACTGAGATACCCAAGTGAGACACAAGATGCACTATTTAAACTTGCACCATCACATGTTTCACCAGGATCGATAAATCCATCACCACAATAATATTGGAACGCCCCTCCTCCATCCTGCTGATACGAGGTACTTGATGACTTCCCCGTAAATGCCTCAAGAGAACCCTGTACTTGAAAACTTGTGGATTCAAGCCTATCCGAATTGGTCGAAGATCCATCAGCGGATGGGTTGAATCCTTGTTCCGGAAACAACTGATAACTTGTCGATGAAATCGCTCCTGCACTCCACGGGAAAGCCACAAGTGCCAAACCGATCAACAAAATGGGAAATGTTGTTTTTCTCATAGTTGAATTTCATTAAAACGCACCTGAATAAGCAATCGCGGCAATAACGTTCCAACCCTGAGTTGTAGAGGGCAGATGACCGAACGTTTTTGTAAACGTTGATACTGCTGCCGATTCTGCATCCACATCTTGTGTGGTAGGTGTATAGCCATTCACCATATAATTAACTGCCACCCAATCCACATCTGTTGATGGAAGTTTACCGGTCAACTTGCCAAACCATCCAATCGCCTGTTGTTCCAACGTCAGTGTTTCGGCTGTCGCAGGTTCTGTCACTACTGGTTCCGGTTCTGGTGTAACAACTGGTTCTGGTTCAGGAGTTGGTGCTGGTGTTTCCCATTGGATAAAGACCTTGGTGTAAGCAATCGCGTGAATGACGTTCCATTCCATGGAGGTCTTTGGTAATGAACTGTATTTTGTCGTGTACAAACTTAAAGCTTTCTTTTCTTTTTCAACTTCTTGAACGGCTGGTTTACATCCATCATTGACCATACATTTGAGTGCTGCCCAATCATCCCCTGAAGAAGGAAGATGTCCTGCAAATGCTCCGAAGTACTTCAAGGCGGCTGCTTCTGTGTTTATTACTGGAGCGACAGGCACCACCACTACTGGTTCTGGTACAACAACTGGTTTCGGTTCTGGTGTAACAACAGGTTCCGGTTCAGGAGTTGGTGCTGGTGTTTCCCATTGGATAAAGACCTTCGTGTAAGCAATCGCGTGAATGACATTCCATTCCATTGTGGTCACCGGCAAACCATTGTACTTAGCCGTATAGAAAGCCAATGCTTGTTTCTCTTTTCCCGTATCTTGCGTCGCTGCCTTACACCAATCATTGACCATACATTTGAGCGCTGCCCAATCATCCCCTGAAGATGGAAGATGTCCTGCAAGCGCTCCGAAGTACTTCAACGCTGCCGCTTCTGTATTTTCTACCGGCTGGACTGATGTATCTTTTGTAATCGGTGCAGGAGCAACCGTGACATCACCTGAAGTCGCAGGTTCTTGAGAAATGACATCCGAACCGGAAATGGTAATCATCGACTTTCCTAAAGAAGCAGTGTTGAGTTTTTCAGAACCGTCAGCAATCAATTTTGATTCGCTTCCAACAGCAATCGTTGCTGTTCCAGATTTGAGCGCACGAAACGTCACAGTGGCAACCGTTCCGGGGGTCGTCACAGGTGTACCGAACTTAAAGGCTCCGTAGCTCAATGTTCCAGCCGTGTTATTGATTGAATTAGATGGGGACAAATTCGGAAACAAACTTCCTAAATCAACTGCTTGGGCTTCAAGTTTGGAAGCATCCCAATTTAGATTGACTCGAGCAGTATCGAGCGACTCTCCATTTAAACTCACTGTCACGCTTAGACTAAAACTCTCTCCTGTTTTCACCGATGTATTGGTCGGTGAAAGAGAAAGTGTTGCTGCGCCTGTTGCCTGAGCTGTGGAGATGCCGATGAAATTCGTAAGAGCAAATGCCAATACGAAAAATGAAACGGCGATCTTTTGCATAGCAAAAAAATATTAGGACCTAATTATTTAAAAGAGTTAGAGTGACGTTTGGGTGCGTCAAGAAATTCATAAAAATTATAGCAAAGAATTCGATTTCTGAAAAAGAAAAACTGTGCATAAAACAAGAACGCTCAACGCACGCACTCACCCATGAGTCCTGTTCTCCTACGAGTGATCTTGCAACATTGAGGAGTTCAGCCGTTACCAAGCAGGACTAGTCAAAGCAAGCTCCGGCTGAAGATCACTTCGTGGCTGCCTACTGTTTCAAACAAGAGATGTACACAATTTTGATAACACTGCTGTAGACAAAATCACTTATCCACCTACTCTTCTTTCTTAAAAAGCAGCGTGACAGTTTTTATCAAAATTAATAGATCGAAAAAAAATGAACGGTTCTTAATGTAATATAAATCGTACTCAAATTTAGATTGTGAATCCGTTATTGAACGCGCATAGCGAAAACGGATTTGTGCCCAACCAGTAAAACCAGGTTGAACAATATGACGAATATGGTAATGAGGAATCTGTTCTTGAAGTTGTGAAACAAACTCAGGACGCTCAGGACGCGGCCCAACCAAACTGATATCTCCTTTGAGGACGTTGAACATCTGCGGTAACTCATCCAAATGTGAAGCGCGTAAAAATTTTCCAATTGTTGTCACACGAGGATCATTTTTTCGTGCCCATTGTGCCCCTTCTTTTTCCGCGTCTTCTTGCATTGTCCGAAATTTATAAATGAAAAAATGGTTCCCTCGTCTTCCGATTCGTTGTTGTCGGTAAAAGACATGCCCATGATCAAACACTCTGATTGCAAACATCATCAACAACCAAAGCGGTAAACTCACAATCAATAAAACGATCGATGCCGATATATCAAAACAACGTTTTGCCACAAGAGAGATGAGGTGTTTTTCTTCTTGGACATAACGTAAAAACCAGAACTCATCAACGGCAGACAATGGAATCCGACGATCAAAAAATTCGTACGCCGTTGATGGTTCAAAAAACACAATGCCTTGTCCCAAACAAGAATACAATTCATGTAACTGATGAACATCTTGATGAATATCAGAAGGTAAAATAACCATATTCACGTTCTGTTGTTTTATCTGTTCCACAAAAGAACTGTGTGAATCAAGAAAGCAGGTTCGATATCCAAGATGTCCGTGTCGACCAATACAGGTGTCCAGCGCCGGAGTGTGTTTGTCCTGCGAAAACAGCCCAACTCGCCAGACATTTTTTGCTCTTCGACGAGAAAAAAACCACCATCTCCACGCAAGAAAAAAACCACCAAACAACACCAAATGAATGATAAGATTTGTCTTGGGAGTCAAATAGTGAATAGGAAGCACGTAGAAAATCAAGACACCTAGAAAAAAATTGATGAGGAACGCAATGGGAACCAATTGGTAAAATCTTGGAGACCAAGGAGTAACGGATAAATGATAAAAATCAAAAATGTAAAACACCACTAACCACACAGGATAAATCAACGAAAAAATCCCCAAGTGCATGAAAAATACTTCAGGTGTCCAATCATGCCAAAAACCAATTCTGACCGTAAGAAACAAACTGACATATAACAGAATACTGTCGCCAAGTAATAAACAAAATTTTGATACACGTAAATACATACGTTACCGATAGAGATCGTAGTAAAATTTGATCAAAAGCCTGTCTCGATTATGTATGGATACGATATCCATCATTGTTCCTCTTAACGAAGGAAGTATGTCCAAGGACTCAGCTATTTTTGTTTCTATGCGATCCTTATCTTCCGTAAAAAGATAGGTGACCAAACGCAACTCATGTGATTTTTTCACGAATGGATTCAATGCAACAGCCTGTTCAGCAAATTCAATCGCCTGTTCCGTTTTATGTTGATCTAAATAAATCATGACAAGAGACCAGAGCGCTTGTTGATTCTTTGGATTTAATGCGATTGCTTGTTCGGTAATCTGTTCGGCTTGTTGATAATAAGACGAATCATAATAACGTGCTCGTGTCATATACAGAAGCCCTAAATCAAGATAGGCGCGCAGATCATTTGAAGATCGACCCAAGGTGTCTGCCAATGCTGTTTCAGACAGGAATAATTCTTGTTCAAAAAATCTTCTCCCCTGCTGTCGTATTTCCGGTGATTGATCCCAAATCGTTGTGATTGTTTGAGCAGCTAAAAATGATCTGCGCAAATCCACACCGTGTACATTTGGGGTTACGGCTTTTTCATACGCACGCAAACGTTTCTGCATTTGTCCTGCATGAACGGCAATCACTGATTGAGCATTCGCTTGTGAAGGCGATACAACAAACCACCAAAAAGAAAAAGGAAGTATACAGGTGACGGTCATCGCAGCAACAAGAGACTGTGCTTTCGATTTTAGAGAAATCTGTTTGGATGAAAGAGAAAAACTTTGAAGATACGCAAACACAACCGTCAATAGCATCAGACTTGTCAATGTATCGAAAACCGTCAGGTTCTGAATAAAGTACGTGGCAAAAAACGTAAGCACTAACGCAAATTCAATGGATGAAACATACTTGATCTTCCATGCATGAACCAACGATTTGATCGCAAAAAACATCAAAGAGAGATACGCAAAGAATCCAGCAAAACCGGACTGTACAAGAAGATCCAACCACTGATTGTGGGCACGATCAAACCAAATTTCAGAACCACAAGCAGATGAACCCAAACAGGGATGATAATACTTCAAAAAAACAACCTGAAAATTTTCCATTCCCCATCCAAAAACTGGACGTTCCTTGATTCCTTCCCAGGCGATGTTCCAAAGGGTAAATCGAGCAGGACTTGTGACAGATTCAATAAAATGACGAAAAGCGCTTGTAGGAACAAACAGGAAGAAAAAAAGTGTGATGGTTGTGATCGCCAAACACGCAATCCCAATAATGCCCAGATTTCGCAACCACTTCTGTTTTTCTTGAAAGATAA
>CAYIPP010000005.1:5663-13816 GCA_964365355.1 uncultured Gammaproteobacteria bacterium | reverse complement strand
GAGGCAAAAGATCCATCCATGAAGGATTTTGCCGTGCAAGAAATGATTACGATTTTTTACAAGTTATTTCCGCCAGAGATGATCGGACCAATGTTTGAACATCATATGCGAAATGCGATGTTAACACTGATGTCAGATCAAGAAAATCCAGGAACCATTATTGAGATTCCTCGCATCTTTTCGGATACAGATTTTCAAAAGAAATGGCGTGCAAAAGTGACAGATCCTGTTGTGCAGTCGTATTGGGTGAATGAGATAGACAAGACATCAGATTTTCATAAATCGGAAACATTGGGATATTTGATTTCAAAAGTGGGTCGATTTGTAGAAAACGAAATGATGCGTAACATCATGGGACAACAGCGAAGTTCTTTTGATTTTCGAGAAGTGATGGATAAGAAAAAGATTTTGCTTGTGAATTTGTCAAAAGGAAAAACAGGTGATGTGAACGCAGAGTTGCTCGGGTTGATCGTTGTTTCCAAACTTCAAATGGCCGCGTTGACACGCGCGGATATTCCTGAGTCTGAACGTCATGATTTTTTCCTCTACATCGATGAGTTCCAAAACTTTGTTACAGATTCGATTGCGACGATTTTGTCTGAAGCTCGTAAATATCGTTTGAATTTGATTATTGCTCACCAATACATCGGTCAGCTTGTTAAGAACAACGATACAAAAATTAAAGATGCGGTGTTTGGAAACGTCGGAACGACGTTTGTTGCGCGTATAGGACCAGAAGACGTGGAAACATTGGAAAAGATTTATGAACCGGAATTTGCAGGCTACGACTTGATGAACTCCGATAAATTTACTTGGTATGTTCGTATGATCGTTGATAACTCTCAAGTCAAACCGTTTACAATGAAATTGAATCGTATCTCGGATGGAGATCGTGAATTGAGTGATGGAATCAAAGAACTTTCTCGTTTGAAATACGGTCGTGATAAGCGACTAGTGGAAGCGGATATTTTAGAGAGAACACGATTGGTTCCCGTGAATGCGCCATCAACGTCCATGGTTCATGATCGATAAATGCAATCTATGTCTGATGTTGACGAATACCTGTTTGAAACAGAACCCGAAGTTGAAGTGCATGCGAATCGGAAAGAATATGCTGATGCACGTCACCAACTTTCGGTTCAACTGCTTAAAAAAGTGCGTGATACAATCACGCACGTGATTCAGTTACTCGAAACCGGTGACACAACGCGTGCCACACGTCAGCTCGTTGAGTTGGTTGCTGAATCAAACAGTGCACGAGATGCATTTGAATCAACAACCGGAAGTCGTGTGGTGGAAGGAGTGTTTGATGGGTTGTTTATGGTCGGGTCTGATGGTGAACGGTACCAGGTGGCACAGAATTATGCTTCCAAGTCTCGATTAGTTGAAGGGGATATATTAAAACTTACCATTCAAGCAGATGGAAGTTACTTGTTTAAACAAATAGGACCTGTAGAACGACAACGATTAGTGGGAGTGATCCATGTGGATCAAGCAAGTCAAGAGTCGGTTGTTCATGCCCAAGATCGGGTGTATAAAGTACTCACAGCAAGTGTGACCTATCATAAAGGAGCTCCCGGAGATCAAGTTGCCATTCTTGTGCCAAAAGGAGGTTCGTCTCAATGGGCAGCTGTCGAAAACATCGTCAACGGGTAAATTGAGTAAAATTCAAAGAACATTGAGTTATGGCAAAAGCAATTTATCGTGTTTATCGACCAGCAATATTTGCGGATGTGATTGGTCAAGAACATGTTTCAACGACGATTCAACATCAATACGCAGCGGGCAGACTTGCTCATGCCTATGTGTTTACTGGTCCACGAGGTGTTGGAAAAACAACAATGGCACGTTTGATTGCCAAACTGGTGAATTGCGAACAATCAGTAAACAATGAACCGTGTAACACCTGTGCATCTTGTCAGCAAATTCTTTCCGGTTCGGCACTTGATGTGTATGAAATAGACGCGGCTTCAAATACGGATGTCGAACACGTTCGAGAACATATTATTAAGAGTGTTCGTTTTGCACCGAGTCAATTAATAAAGAAAATTTTTATTATCGATGAAGTGCATATGTTATCGACGTCAGCGTTTAATGCACTTCTCAAAACATTGGAAGAACCTCCTGATCATGTCTTGTTCATTCTTGCAACAACAGAAATTCATAAAGTTCCAGAGACTATTGTCAGTCGATGCCAACGATTTGATTTTCGACGTATTCCGGCCAAGCTCATGTGCGAACGTCTTCGAACAATTGTGCAACAAGAACAGATCGAGGTGGATGAAGATGTTCTTGAGCAAATCGTCAAACACAGCAGTGGGTGTGCACGTGATGCGGAAAGTTTGCTTGGTCAGATTTTAGCTCTGAGTGATACACATATTTCTCTGAAAGAAGCAGGACTTGTGTTACCGGCAACGACCAATGTATTGGTGGAAACGTTTCTTGGTCACTTGTTTGCAAAGGATGCAAAATCTTGTGTGAATGATGTCAATGCATTTTTGGAACAAGGCGTGGATATGAAAACATTTCTCGATGATGTACTCAGTACGCTTCGTAAGCAATTATTTGAAGATGAAACAGGATTTGTTCGTCGAGCCATTCTTTCTTTTCTTGAGGCACGATCACATATTCGTACAGAACATCTGCCACAATTACCGGTCGAACTGGCGATTATCGAATTGTGTCCACTGTCCTTTATCTCAGAAACACGTGATTCCACACATGGTGAGCTGATATCGTCATCTGTGCCAAGTGCACAACGTGACGTTTCAACAACATGTGTGCCAGAATACGTTGCACAAAAGAGAGATCCAATACGAATGGAAGTTCCGATGACCAGAGAACCGGTGTCAGTGAAAACAAGCGTGTTTGATTCTGTTCCGGTTATTTCTTTGGAAGACGTTCGTGAAAGATGGCCTCAAGTGTTTGAACAAATAAAAATGTGTAATGCATCGTTGCCTTTGATGATGCAATCGTGCGAAGTGTGTGATGTGGCAGGAGACAGAATTGAACTAGGATTTGGTTATGCCCTGTATGTTGATACGGTGAATAAAGACAAGAATCGTACACTCATCGAAGATGTATTTGAACAAGTACTTGGCATTCGATTGAAAGTGAAAGCGATTGTGAAAAAACCTCAGATTGATGAAACGATAGCTGATTTGATTGGGCATTTTGGTGGAAGTGAGATTTAAAGAACTCAGTGTTTCATAACAGATCAGGGTGCTTGGATGTTTTACATTTGTGAATCAAGTACGAGGGATGGTGACTGTCGCAAAACTCACTGACGCGTCATTGCGAGGAGCTCAAGGTTATCAAAGAGCGACGCGGCAATCTCTGTTTTTTGAAAAACGAAGAGATTGCTTCACTCAATGGTAAACGCTCGTTTCCGACAAAGTCGGACGCTGCGCAATGACAGAATGAATAGGAGTTTTGCAACGGTCTCAGATGATAGATGTTTAATTAAGTGCTGTCTGAGACCGATGTACAATCCGAAGATTACCAGATCAAGATTGAGTCAGGAGTGGCCGCTCAGCTCAAATCGAAGTGGTCTTTTTTACTTCATCAACGTTTTGAACGCTTCGACCATGGGGACTTGTTCGGATTCAAGTCCGTAGTGATCTGCAAGTCCTACGGCTGTCCAATCAGCGATCACAAGAGAAGTAAAGCTTTTTTCAAAAGGATTGTTCCCAACAAGTTCCACACGAGTGACAGGAAGAGATCGTTCAAGATAGAAGCGTTCGAGAATTTGCATGCGTTTTTGAATACGTGGATGATCTTGTTTGTCTGACAAAAAAATAAACGAAAACTGTTGACTAAGAGTCTGTGTGGAAGGTTGGACATCAAACCCGTTCATCTCATTATGATTGAGTTCTGGAAGTTGATTATAAAACGCTGGTATTTTTCCTGTTTCATTGAATTTGATTTTCCAATTAGACGCGATGGAACCATTGCGATGTGAACTATAAATGACCGGAACTGTTCCGATCAGTTTTTTTGTAAGCGCATTCGCTTGTTTTTTGAGTTTATGTGGATTGAGTGTGTCGGCAAGTTGAGCGCTTTCTTTCAATCCTTTTTCATCGCCAACAAGTTTTAACAAGGCACGCAAGGCAAAACCGGTTGCCATGCGAGGCTGGATTCCCGTATTCGGGATCTGGATATAAGGCACTCCATCTTTTTTTGCCAGATCGATTAATGTGCCTCCGGAAGCGATGACGGCAAGTGCATGTTGCTGTTTGCGAGCTAAACGATATCCATCGAGTGTTTCTTCTGTGTTGCCGGAGTAGGATCCTGCGATGACAAGCGGTCGTTTTGCGTGTTTGATCTGTGTGGGAAGCCCATAATCAGAAGTTACGGACATAGGGAGATTTGGATTCCACAATAAAGCCAAATCGGCAGCAAGATGCGAACCACCCATGCCAATAAAAAAGATCTGATCGTATGGTTTAAGAACACGAGCATTTTCGATAACAGGTTGATAAGTGAATTGTTGAGGAACGTGTTTTATGGCGTCAGACATCATAAAATTGTTTATAACATGTGATGAATAAGATCGGTTGAGGTGTGGATATCATTCGCTTTCGAACGCGAAAAATGCTATGATGATTTTATCATTACTCATTATGTATTCCTAATTTTTTCGATTTATTTTATGAAAGATGGAAAATGTGGCGTTCATTGTGTCGCTTGGTGGCTCCTTTGGGTTGGTGGAATTAACTGGGGTCTTGTCGGACTCTTCGACTGGAACTTGGTTGAAGTCGTCTTTGGATCATGGATGTGGCTTGTACGACTTGTGTACATCCTCGTTGGTTTATCGGCACTTCTTCTCATTTTCAACAAAAAATGCAGTAAGTGTCGAATGTAAGTAAGTTGAAAATACAAAAACGGCTTTGGCCGTTTTTGTGATAGAATACGTCTGATATGAAAGAAGGGTATCGACCCGAAGGATCCGAATTGCTTACTTTTTCAAACGATCTACAGAAGAATCATGTGCCAACGGAAATGCGTGAACGTGTTCCATTACCAGAAGATATTGTAGAAACGTTGGCCATGTACAAAGAAACAATCGAGCACGAAATGATCGCAGATTTTGGTATTCCGGAAATTCCAAAACAGATCGAAGCAGAAATGCAATATATTGCGAAAGCGATTGAAATAAAAGCAAAAGAACAATTGTTTCAAGACGAACTGGATGAAAGTATTTATGCACAACTACAACAAGTTGCTATCCGTATTTCTCAGTTTAAAGATCGACCCGAACATATTCAGGTAAGAGCTTTACCAGAAGAGGGTTATCAAGTTTTCTACACAAATAACGCAGGGCAACAGATTGAACGTCCATTAAACGAAGATGAGCAGGACCTGTTGTTTCAATTGGAAATGTGGGGTGATCAAATGACTATTGTTCAAAACATTGACCAATTTAAAACAACACTGGCGGGGATTCATGAGCGAGCAAAACGTAAACCTGAGGAGGAACGCTCTTTGTTTATCCAAAAAGAACTGGTGAAGAAGTATCACGCATTTGGATTTTCGAATGAACAGATTGAACATCTGATTGTGTTGTCAGAAGGTCCGGAGGATTTGGATTTGAAACCTGAAGATGAAAAGCCGGGAATGGAAAAACTCAAGATCATGAAAGACGTGTGGAATCAGTATTTGTCTGCACAAGAAAAAAGTCAGTATGTGAAATTAGCGGCTGGCATGATGGTGGCAGGAGCCGTGGAAGGGGTTGCTCCGATGTTTCTTGGAAAATCAATGGATAGCGCTGACGCAAAAATGGCGGCTATTTTTGCGCTTGGTTATCTTGGTGTGGAAATAGGAGCTGGATGGATAAACCGTCATTTGCAGATCGATTTTAATGAGTTTTTAAATAAATTTACAGAAAAGCAAGAGGGTTTGAATGAGCAATTGGCAAGAGATTTGGTGTTTCAACCTGGAGAGAACATGTCACATGGAGAAGATCGAGGAAGAATTATTGCCGCATTAAAACGATCACAATCTGCGTTTCGATCGATTTTAAGTTCTGTTGCACAAACCACAGCTCCAGCCATTGCAAGTACAACGATGGGTTTGGGTATGATGCTTATGAACGATTGGCGTCTGGGACTGATCAGTTTGGCGAGTGCACCAATTGCCATGGCTATTTCTCGTCGAGCCGCACATCGGATGCAACCGATCGTGAAACAAACCTATCAATCAGAATCTCAGATATCTCAAGAAGTTGCAGATCAATTGGCGGCTCATCAAGATATTGTCTTGAGCGGTATGCGAGACGCTATGGCGGTACGATTGCAAGAATTGGGGAAAGCACAGAATCAACTTGCACGCGATCGTTTGCAAGCACAGTTGGACATGCAGTATCAAGCAGGAACGGTGTTGAGTTCTGGTATTTTGGCAGGACTCACTGTCGGAGGAGTTGCTCTTCGGCAAATGGGAGTTCAAGAAGCAGGAACGATTGTGACGGCATTGGTTTATTCAGGAATCTTTCGTGGAAATCTTCAGGCCGTGTTGTATGCAAATAACGATTTGCTGGAATCTCTCGGAGCCGTTGTGGAAATGGAAGAGATATTTAATGGATTTGCCAAAGAAGAAAGTGAAGCGGACGAACACCGTGTTGGGGCTTCAACTATTTCTGAATTTTCGATTAACGTACAAGGAGTATCATTGGAAATGGATGGAAAGAACATTATTGATGATGTGAATTTTCAAGTTCCGGCCGGAGGTGTGGTACGTTTGGAAGGTCAAAGTGGACAAGGAAAAACAACCATGACGCGTCTGATGTCCGGATATTATCAACCAACAGAAGGGGAGGTACGTATTGGAGAACAACCTCTTGATTCAATTAAAAAAACCGGTCCAGATTCGTTCTATCAGCACGTTGCTTATCTTTCTCAACACCCATATATTTTTGAAACTGGGGATGTGCAAGCAAATTTGTTGTTTGGAAATTCAGGTGTTTCTGAGAAAGAAGTCGAAATAGTATTGCAGGAATTAGGGTTAGAAAAACGTTTTCTTCAACAGGGGAAAATTGATGTTCATAGTTCCGTTCAAGGTCTGTCCGGAGGTGAACGAGCAAGATTGGGACTCGGACGAGTTTTGCTGAAGATTCGTTCGCAAGAACATGGAAGTATTGTGTTTTTGGATCAACCAACAGAAGAATTGGATGCAAAAACAGAAGCTGATGTTGCACGTTTGTTATTAGTGGAAAAGCAACAACATCCAAAAACAACTATTGTTCTTATCAGTCATCGAGAAGAATTTATCAAGGCGTTGATGCATCCAAAGGAAGGGAATGGTTTAGAGATTCAGTCTGTCTTGTTTGAACAAGGAAAATTATTATCAAAAACTTAGGAACATTTTATGAAACTTACACAAGGCCAAATAGCTCCAGATTTCACGCTACCTGATCAAAAAGGTAAAATGCATACACTTTCTGATAAACGTGGAAAATGGATTCTGCTTTATTTTTATCCAAAAGATGATACGCCAGGATGTACAGTCGAAGCGTGTTCAATCCGGGATCAGTTTTCAAAGTTCAAAAAACTTAAAATCCAAGTTGTTGGCATTAGTGTTGATTCGGTTAAATCACATCAAAAATTTGTCACAAAATTCGAACTTCCGTTTACGTTACTGGCAGATGAAGAGAAAACAGTCGTAAAGATGTTTGGAGTTTGGGGAAAGAAAAAATTTATGGGTCGTGAATATCTGGGGACAAGTCGTACCTCGTTTTTGATTGATCCGTATGGAAACATCGCAAAAATCTATGAAAACGTGAAACCAAACGTGCATGTGGAGGAGGTTTTGGAGGATGTCAAAGGGTTGGTATAATGCCGTGGATTTACGAGTTTACACCCAACCCATGTTCTGGAAGATTGACAAGACGCTTTTTTCTTGGCCATTACGATAGACTGCAGGCAGAAAAAAGGTCTTGTAACAATCTTTCCCATGGTGGGTGGTAACGCAAGGTTCGTACCACGGCAGAGGTTGGGAGGAGGATACGGAGCACTACCCAACCCATGTTCTGGAAGATCGACGGGTTGATAAGAATTTGAAAAGGAGGATAATACTTTAGAAATGAAAGTCATACTTCTCAAACAGATGAAATCCTTAGGTCAGGAAGGGGATGTTGTTGAAGTGTCAGATGGACACGC
>CAYIPP010000005.1:0-5653 GCA_964365355.1 uncultured Gammaproteobacteria bacterium | reverse complement strand
GGACACGCACGCAACTTTTTGTTCCCACAAAATTTGGCTGTATCCGCAACTCCGGAAGCATTGCGAGTGAAAAAAGAACGGGAAGCACAGCAAAAACAGGCAGTGCATAAAGAGCTATCCCGATTTGGAGATTTGGCTGCGCGACTTGATGGATTTGAATTAACAATCCAACAAAAAATGAATGAACATGGGACATTCTATGCCGCTGTCACAGAACAACAGATTGCTGATGAATTAAAAAAGAATAAGTTTACAGGGTTTGATAAACACATGATCACTATTCCTCAACCAATCAAAGAACCAGGTGAAACAGTGGTGAACGTGAGTTTTCCTCATGGTTTTGAAGCGGAAATTCGTGTCGTTACTGAAGGCAAATAACACAGGGGGGCTTTGTCTCCGCTGTTTTATTTTAGGGAGCATTTGGATTTACCCATAAACATTTTTATTCATATCTTTTTGTATGATTCACAAATATATCTTCGTGATCGGAGGAGTCATGTCATCCGTTGGAAAGGGGGTAACGTCTGCATCTATTTCAAAGTTGCTTCAGTCTCGTGGTTTGTCTGTGACGAATGTGAAATGCGACATGTACATCAATATTGATGCCGGAACAATTCGACCAACCGAACACGGAGAAGTGTTTGTGGGAACAGACGGTATTGAAGCGGATCAAGATTTAGGTAATTACGAACGGTTTACGGAAAATACCATGAAAGCCGTCAATTATATTACGACTGGCCAAGTGTATCAGGAAGTGATTCGTCGAGAACGCAATTTGGAGTACGCAGGTGAAGATGTCGAAGTGGTGCCAGATATTCCAAATGAAATTATTCGACGTATCAAAAATGCGGCGAACAATGACAAAGCCGAAGTGACAATTGTTGAATTTGGAGGAACTGTTGGTGAGTATCAAGTTTTACTCTTTTTAGAAGCTGCTCGCATGATGAAACGCATGCATCCAAAAGATGTTGCGTTTGTGCTTGTCAGTTACTTGCCGGTACCAAGTCATATTGGTGAGATGAAAACGAAGCCGACTCAGCACGCTTCTCGCACATTAAATGAAGCGGGAATTCAAGCGGATTTTATTGTGGCGCGTGGTCCTCAAGTATTAGACAAACCTCGATGCGACAAATTGTCCACATTTTGTAATGTGGATGACGGATATGCGATTAGCGCACCAGACGTGGAAACAATTTACGAGGTTCCTCTTGTGCTCGAACAAGAAGAGTTTTCTTCGAAAATGTTGAAGCGTCTGAATCTCAAATCAAAGAAAAAAGATTTGGAGTCCTGGCGGACATTTGTGAAACGTATTAAAGCATTGAACAAAGAACTGTCGATTGCGGTGGTGGGAAAATATTTTGGAACCGGCGATTACACGTTGTCTGATTCGTATATTTCCGTGATTGAAGCGATTAAACACGCGTGTTGGTCTGAAGGAGTGAAACCTGTGTTGACATGGGTGAACTCAGAACAGTTTGAACAAGATCCGGCAAGTTTGGGTACATTGTCCAACTATAAAGGAATCATTGTTCCTGGTGGGTTTGGTGAGCGAGGAATTGAAGGAATTATCATGGCCATCCACTATGCTCGAGAACACAACATTCCCTATCTGGGCTTGTGTTATGGTATGCAACTTGCGTGTGTCGAATTTGCGCGAAATGTCGTTGGATTGAAAGAGGCGAATTCTATGGAGATCGATCCAAAAACAAAGACACCAATTATCCATATCAATCCAATGCAGGTTAGAAATGTCGTTGAGAAGAACTATGGGGCAACCATGCGTCTTGGGTCGTATGATTGCAAACTGAGTGCTGGGACGAAATCTGCAAAAGCGTATGGGAAGAACATTGTTTCTGAACGTCACCGTCACCGTTATGAGTTTAATAATGACTACCGACAACAACTTGTAGATGCAGGGCTTGTGATTGCCGGCTTGAATCCCGAACAAGATTTGGTGGAAATTGTTGAGCTTAAAGATCATCCATTTTTTGTGGGAGTGCAATTTCATCCAGAGTTTCAATCCTATCCGGAACATCCACACCCATTGTTTAAAGTATTTGTCAGTGCAGCGAAAAAAGGGAAATAAAACACAAAAACACGATTGACACAATCGTGTTTTTGTGTTATGGTTTGTTGTTCCAAATTGTACATATTGCAGCAAAACGTCCACAGACAAACATACAAGGAGGTTCATCGATGGGATTCCTTCTTCTACTGACGCTCGTCTTCGCTGCCATCGGAGTGATTCGTGGAGTCGTGTGGGTCTTCCATACCAATTGGAGTATCTATATCAAACTGCTTGTGCTGTCCGTGTTCTCTGTATTCGGGATGAATCTCCTTAACGGGATCACGCATCCTCACCAACTTCCTGGCGGAGTTGATGAGGTGACAGCGCTGGTCGCGGCGGTCGGTGTGGTGATCACTGCCGGATGGGGAATCAGACAGAGTGGAAACAGGCGTTGGGCACACGTGTTCATCAGTCTAGGAACACTTGGTATGCTCGCATTCCTGGTAATGCAGATCAAGCAGGGAGTCGAGCGGTCATCTCACGCAGCGCGAAACAGTTTCGAATCGACCATGAGTTCCGGGGCTTCTTCGAAAGACTCTGGATCAACAACTTTCGATGGTGGCAATCTCAACTGTGACGCGCTTTCACCAGCAAGTCGGCGAGTCTACAACTGCCCGTAAACAACCTCGACATGCGACCTTGGATATTCTTTATCCGAGGTTGTTTTTTTGTTATACTATCCGCACGTATGTCAAAGAAGATCATCATGGGAAAAGAATTGAAAGCTGCGTATCAGATGATGAACGAAACGAATGATCATCTGTTTTTGACTGGTCGAGCTGGAACAGGAAAATCAACCCTTTTGACGTATTTTCGCGAGCATACACACAAGAAACATGTGGTGCTCGCACCAACAGGTGTGGCAGCGCTGAATGTGAAAGGACAAACGATTCATTCGTTTTTTGGGTTTCATCCAGCGATTCAGTTGCATCTTGTGCAAAGAGCCAACAAGCAAGCGCTTGCTCTCTTTAGAACGATTGAAACGATTGTCATCGATGAAATTTCCATGGTGCGTGCGGATTTGTTGGATTGTATTGATCGAGCGCTTCGATTGAATCGTGAACGTCCGCGTGATCCGTTTGGCGGAGTGCAGATGATTTTTATTGGCGATTTATACCAACTTCCTCCTGTGGTGACACGTGAGGAACAATTTCGTTTTGAAACAGAATATACTTCACCCTATTTTTTTTCGGCGTATTCCATGGGTGAGATTTCAATCAAAAAAATCGAATTGAAAAAAGTGTATCGACAAAAAGAAAAAACATTTGTGGAGCTTTTGGAAAAAGTGCGAACAAAAACAGTAACACCAACGGATGTCAAAACATGGAACGAACGTCATGATCCCCATTTTGATCCATTGGAAGAAACAGCGTACATCCATTTGACAACTACAAACAACATGGCTCAGCAGCGTAATGCATACGAACTCAAACGACTTCCGGGAAAAGAGTGGAAACTGAAAGCATTTTCCATCGGAGCATTGCCGGATCGTCGTATGCCATCTGAAGAAATACTCTACGTCAAGGAAGGAGCACGTGTCATGTTTACGATGAATGACTCTGAACGACGGTGGATGAATGGAACCTTGGGAACGATTGTTAAAATTCGTACGCCTGGATTGTCAAACTATCCGGTTTTATATGTGGAATTGGAAGACGGAAACATGGTGGAAGTCAAACAATACAAATGGGAATTGTTTGAGTATGTACTTAATGGTGGAAGTTTAGAAGAATCGATTGTTGGTTCGTACACGCAATATCCCATCACGCTCGCTTGGGCAGTGACAATCCATAAAGGACAAGGAAAAACATTTGATCGGATGCTCGTTGATATGGGTTGGGGAGCATTTGCACATGGACAACTCTATGTGGCACTCAGTCGATGTACGACGTTCAAAGGACTGGTTTTACTTAAACCCTTTCAAACCAAAGATGTGATTTTGGATCAGGCAGTAGTGGATTTTATGGCAGGAACTGGTTGACATAAAACAAGAAGCCTTAGATTTCTATTTGCAATCAAAAGACACGATGGGGCAGTTGTTCAAAACAAGGCAATATCCAAAGTGTTATTGATTAATTCTAAGAGTTTGCCTAAGAAAAGTCTGTAGACATAAGAGAAAAAAAGCGTATTCTTTAGGTACTATGATCATTGAACATGAACATGCATTTATGGAAAAACAAGAAGCTTGGGCACAACAGGAAGCGATTTTTAAGAAGATGATCACGCAGGGAATGGATGTTTATTTGCGTTCTTTGCCTGAGTATGAAAACGCCTTTGTTGAAGGCGAACAGACGTTGTGTTGTATGGATGAAGGAATACCAAAGGGAGATTTTCGCAGTGCAGGGTCTGGAATTTTGGTGGAGGGGGAAGAACGAACTGTTTTTATTCAATCTCTCAAAGATGCGGGAGTGGAACATGTGACAAGTCATACAGGGTGTGGGGCTGCGGCGTTGTATCGTGAGTTGCATGGCATCACTGAGCAGACCGTTGATGAGGTTGCTATTGCAGGCGCAAAAAAAATTGCTCAAGAAATTGGCGTACCGTATGGAGGACACATTGAAACATTGACACGACCAAAAGAATTTCATCAGGCACGCGTGATCTATGTTGATGGCACTGGTCATTTTAATCCAAGCAAAGTGGAAGGATTACTTCCAGGATTTGTCATCAGTCGAAAATTCATGTCGCCTTCACAAGCGGCATTTGAGGTGGGGATTGCCATAGCGATTGCGTTTGGACACCATGGGTTTGCTGAGAAGTTTACTGCTGAATATCCCTTGATCCTCGTTGCTTTGGGTGACGAAGAGCAAGAAGAGTTGTCTGCTGTGCGTTTGCAACAAGAAATTGAACTCGCAATTCAACACAGGTCTGATACGCATGCAGCCAATAGGTCTCGTATACGATTTGATCATGCTTCAACTCCATTTGAATCGGTTTTTAGACAAGCTGCGTAATTCCATCCTCATGAAAACGTTTTTCATCAGATCCACAGTCATCATTTTTGTTGCAATTACTGTTGTTTTTTTGTGCACGCCTTTTGTGAAGGTTCAGGCTCAAGAACTACCAGTTGAACGTACAAATGCGAACCAACAAGAGAGTTATGTTGTTGGAATCGTCGAATGGGTTGGTGAATTAACACAAACAACAGGGGTTGCAGGTGATCAAGTGCGTGATGTTCGGGTTCAACCAAAAAACGAACAAGATGCACAATCAATTACAGCACAGTTCTATGATAATCTTGCCACCAATACAGATGATGTTGTGGTTGGTGATCAAGTGGTTGTTTTGCGAACAGAGGCAGTCCAAGATGAAGTTTTGTATATTATTACGGACAAATATCGACTCCCATCCATGGCAATCTTGTTAGTCATTTTTTTTGTCTCTGCCATTATCTTTGCCGGAAAAAAAGGATTTACTGCCATGTTGGGTCTGGGGATTAGTTTGCTTGTACTCATGTGGTACACCATTCCGTTTATCATGTCTGGAAGTTCTCCTTTTTTTGTAGCCACCATTTCGGCGTTTCTGATTGCGATTTTGTCGCTGGTCATTGCACATGGATTTACAAAACAAACTGGCATTGCGCTT
>CAYIPP010000004.1:0-14720 GCA_964365355.1 uncultured Gammaproteobacteria bacterium | reverse complement strand
CCAACAAAGAAGCACGCACGCGACGGTTGGGAGGGGAAGTTATTTGCGAAGTTTCATAATGCTATGTCACGCGTAGGAAAAAAATCCATTATCATTCCTTCGAATGTCGAAGTATCCATTCAAGGACGAACTGTTCGAGTGAAAGGTCCAAACGGTGAACTTGAACAAACATTGAATTCTCACATTCAAGTTATTTTGGCAGAAGAAAACGGTTCAAAAGTCATTCATGTTGAAGTGACAGACCAAGAGGATACATTCGATCGAGCACAATGGGGAACAGCAAGATCGTTGATTCAAAATATGGTTTCTGGTTCTGTTGAAAGTTTCGAAAAGAAACTTGAAGTGAACGGAGTCGGATATCGTGTGAATATGCAAGGAAAGAATTTGTTGTTGAATCTTGGGTTTTCACATGACATCCCCGTAGAAATTCCTCATGGAATCACTGCATCTGTTGAAGGGAATGTGATAACGTTGAAAGGAGCAGATAAACAATTAGTCGGAGAGACGGCGGCAACTATTCGCAAACTACGAAAGCCAGAACCGTATAAGGGTAAAGGTGTGAAATATATTGATGAGGTCATTCGACGAAAGTCAGGAAAATCACAAAAGACAGGTGGCTAATTTGATCATATGATGAGTACTATCAAGAAAAAACAAATGAACGTTTCACGTCGAGCCCACAGAACTCGTGCTCGTATTTCTGGTTCATCAGAACGTCCACGATTGACAGTGAAACGAAGTGCAAAACATATTTACGCACAGTTGATTGATGATGTCTCTGGACGTACTCTTGTTGCGGCTTCAGATAAAGATCTTAAGCGTGACGGAGTTAAACCTTTTGCTATTGCAAAAGAAGTAGGTAAACAGTTGGCTGCGAAAGCAGTGGCAGTACAAATTTCTTCTGTTGTCTTTGATCGTGGAAGTTATCGATATCATGGTCGAGTCGCTGCACTTGCAGATGGGGCACGAGAGGGTGGATTGGTTTTTTAAATTTTATGACAAACGATATTCAAACAAAAAAGACTTTTCCAGCACGACCTGGTGCAAAATCCCCTCGATTTGGCGATAAAACAGGAAAAGGAAATCATCGGGGTGGTGATAATCGGAAAGGTGGTCGAGGACGAGGAAAGTCAAAAACCCAAGAAGTTCGAGAGTTCGAACAAAAGATTTTAGATCTATCTCGTGTTACTCGTGTGACTGCGGGTGGGAAGCGAATGACCTTTCGCTGCACGTTGGTTATTGGTGATAAGAAGGGACGCGTTGGTCTTGGTATTGCAAAAGGCGCTGATGTGCAGATCGCCATTGAAAAAGCCTATCGTCAAGCCAAAAAGAATGTTATTACTGTTCCAATGGTGTTTGAGACTATTCCACATCCGGTTTGGCTGAAATTTGGTGCGGCTGTTGTGATGCTTCGACCTGCTCCTCAAGGAACTGGTTTGAAATCAGGCGGCGCCATTCGAATGATTCTTGAATTTGCAGGAGTTCCAAACGTTGTTTCTCGTGTTATCAATTCAAACAATAAATTGAATATTGCTCAAGCGACGATGTTGGCGATTAAATCGTTGAATAGTCAATCGTTTGATCTAAAGAAAAAGAAGGTATGACGCTTTCACTCCATACATTAAAATCACACAAAGGCTCTCGCAAATCAAAAAAGCGTATCGGGCGTGGTCTTGCTTCAACCGGAACCTATTCAGGACGAGGTGTGAAGGGTCAGCGTGCACGTTCTGGAGGACGATCTGGTCTTGCATTAAAAGGATTGCGACCACTCATGCTTGCTACACCAAAAAAACGTGGGTTTACAGTTTCAACAAACAAACCCGTTGTGATTAATGTTGGAGATTTGACAACAGAGTTTGCAAATGGTGCAAAAGTTAATCCTCAGATTTTGAAAAAAAAGGGATTGGTTGATGATAGTTCTGCTGGAGTAAAAATTCTTGGAAAAGGTGAAATTGGAATCAGATTGATTGTTTCAGGATGTTTGGTTTCGGCTTCTGCGAAAGCAAAGATTGAAAAGGCTGGTGGAGCCATTAGTGAAGAAAAGTAATTTTGTTCAGTTATGAACACCTTTATCCGCATCTGGAAAACGAAAGAGGTACGCAATAGCATCATTTTTGTCATCTTGATGTTGGTCGTATTTCGTGTTACAGCTCATATTCCTGTTCCTGGTGTAAACACCTCAGCATTGCAGGATTTGTTTTCAGGAAATCAGTTGTTTGGACTTTTGAATATTTTTTCTGGTGGCACACTTGAAAATTTTTCTGTTGTGGCAATGGGTGTTGCTCCATACATTACTTCTTCTATTATTTTTCAATTGCTCGGAATGATTATTCCTGCCATGGAAGAAATGCAAAAAGAAGAACAGGGACGTCAAAAAATCAATCAATGGACACGATGGGCTACAATTCCTTTGGCCTTTATCCAAGGTTATGGATTAATTTTGTTACTCTCTCAAAATGGTTCACTTTTCGTTAATTCTGGAATCATCAGTATTTTGTTTGCGATTACAACCATGACAGCAGGAACTGTTTTTCTCATGTGGATTGGTGAATTAATTTCAGAAAAAAAAATCGGCAACGGTATTTCAATCATGATTCTTGCGGGAATTATCGCTGGTTTGCCAACAACCCTTTCACAGTCTTTGGCTGTGTATGATCGAAGTCAACTTATTACATTGATGTTATTCGTTGTCGCTGCAATTGCAACGGTCATCGGCATTGTTATCATGAATGAAGCACAACGAAATATACCTGTTCAATATGCGCGTCATGTACAGGGCTCTCGATTATCCGGCGCTGTTACATCGCATATTCCACTACGATTAACTATGGGTGGAGTGATTCCAATTATTTTTGCTATTTCAATCATTCTTTTTCCAACAGTATTTGCCCAATTTTTTTTGAACGCACGAACAGAAATTTTGCGTAATGCTGCAAGTTTCATTATTCAACTCTTCCAAAATCAACTGTTTTACGGAATCGCCTACTTCGTTCTGGTTTTCTTGTTTACCTACTTTTATTCCGCCGTTGTCTTTCATCCAGATCAAGTTGCCGAGAATATTCAAAAGCAAGGAGGATTTATCCCAGGCATTCGTCCTGGAAAGAACACATCAGAGTATCTTGGATGGGTCACAAATAGATTATTATTGGCAGGAGCAACATTTCTTGCCTTGATCGCTGTACTACCGCTTGTTGTTCAACAAATGACAGGAAATGTAAATCTCGTTATTGGTGGTACATCAATTTTGATTATAGTATCAGTGGTTATTGATAGTATGAAACAAGTCGATGCTCAACTGAGCATGCGTGAGTACGATTGTTCATAAAAGATTTTTTGTAAACACATCGTATACGGTGTGTTTTTGGTTGTCCTTCCATTTTTGAAATTCTTTGTTACACTACAGTTTGTTATGTCAACATTCTACAAAATATTACTTATGGGTCCTCAGGGATCTGGAAAGGGGACGCAAGCAGAATTATTGTCAAAAAAGTTAGGGATACCTGCATTTGGTACAGGACAGCTTATTCGTGAAGAAATTGCCTCAGGCTCTGAATTTGGATTAAAACTGAATGAGATTATTTTACGAGGGGAACTCATCTCAGATACAGATGCGGCGTACTTACTCAAACGACGTTTGGCAATGTCTGATGCAGAACATGGATATCTTTTAGATGGATATCCAAGAAATTTGTCGCAATATGCCGCGTTTGATTTTGATGAGCCGACACAGGTGATTGTTATAGATGTTCCAAAGGAAGAATCACTCAAGCGATTGGATGGACGATTAACATGCAAGCAATGTACGAAGGTGGGAAGTACTCAAGACGGATTGCAACCGGGTGATGTATGCGCATGCGGAGGAGAGTGGTACCAACGAGCTGATGATACACCTCAAGCCATCTCACGTCGGTTAGAAATTTACGAGCATGATACATTTCCCGTGATCGATGAATACACCAAGAAAAATTTGGTAAAACATGTGAATGGCATTGGGTCGATCGAAGAAGTATTTGATCGGATTGTTGCTCAGATTGATTAGCTTATGGCTTTAACAAAAACAACGAAAGAAATTGATTGTATGCGTGTAGGTGGAGATCTGCTTTCACGAGCTCTCGGTGAGGCTGTAAAGATGGTCAAACCAGGTGTTTTGCTTTCTGAGATTGATGCAGTAGGCGAACGTATGATTCGAGAAGGTGGTGGAACTCCATCATTTAAAGGCTATACGTCTGATCCGTCTGATACCCCATTTCCAAGCACGATTTGTATTTCTGTGAATGCAGAGATTGTCCACGGTCTTGGAAACAGGTCTCTACCTCTTCAGGAAGGAGATATCGTTGGTTTGGATATTGGCTGTTGGTATAAAGGACTGTGTACAGATATGGCCGTGACAGTGCCAGTTGGTTCTGTTTCAGTAGAAAAGATGACGTTGATTCAACAGACAAAGAACGCATTGTTGAAAGGAGTACATGCTGCACACGTAGGTGGAACCATCAAAGATATTAGTCATGCGATAGAACAAGTAGGGAAACGTCATGGATACGGTATTGTTCGTTCATTGGTTGGACATGGGGTAGGCCATGAGGTTCATGAGGCGCCGCATGTTCCTAATTTTGTCTCACGACACTATCCTGAAGTGAAGATTATTTCTGGAATGTGCTTGGCACTTGAACCCATGTTTGGGTTGGGAGGAGACCATCAAGTAGAAACAGGAGAAGATGGTTGGTGTATCGTGATGTCAGATCAATCGGTTGGTGCGCATTTTGAAATGACTATTGCTGTCACAGAAGAAGGGGTTGAGATATTGACACCGCTTCCGGTATGAGAGTTCTTGGGATTGATTATGGTGACAAAAAAATCGGTTTAGCATTTGGAGATAGTGATGCACAACTTGCTGTTCCTTTAGATGTGGTACCCAACTTAGGAGCTGAAACGATACGTGTATTTTCAGAACGAGTTGATGCGGATGCTATTGATGTTATTGTGGTTGGTGTTCCGTTAGCTACCGGAACACATCATGGGCCACAACAATTGGCAAAAACACAAGCATTTATTCATGCGCTTCAACAAGTTGTTTCCGTGCCGATTATGCAAGAAGATGAATCCTATACCACTGCTGAAAGTATTCGACTGCAAAAGGAAGAAGGTACGAAGGTGCAAGAAGATGCATTGGCCGCCATGTTCATTCTTCAAGGATATTTTAATCGCAGACAAGCGAACGAATAAGCATGGCGTTTTTATACTCAACAACCGGTATTGTTTTATCTCGACGAGATTTTAAAGAAGCCGATCGATTCTACAGTATTTTAACTGCTGATCATGGAAAAATTGAATGTCTGGCACGTGGGGGACATAAACCACTTGCAAAATTGACACCACATCTTGAAATGTCAGCGGAAGTGGAATTAGTAATTGTGTACGGCCGTGTATTTCAAACAATCGCAGGTGTTGAGCGAAAACGTCGGTTTGTGAATGAACATCCAACGCTGACTCAACTTCTTTTGATACAAAATAGTTTGAGTTTAGTTGATTTGGCTACACGAGAACATCAGCAAGATATGTATTTATACCAACTTGTTCTTTCTTGGTTAGAGTTTTTACAACACGTACCGCACGTATCTGACGAGCGTGCCGCGTTTATATTAGGGGCATTTACGTTGAAGTTTCTTGCCATTTTGGGATATAAACCGGAGTTGTCACAGTGTCTTTCTTGTCATGTGCGTATCAAGCCAGGCGCATTTTTATGGCATGCCTTAAAAGGTGGGGTTGTCTGTCGAACATGTGCAGAAATTTCGAAAGAGCAATGGTTTGCCGCACGACCTATTTACGATGAGACATTGAAGCTTGTGCGTTTTGCTTTTTCGGAATCTTTCGAAAATCAACTGCGTCCTCATTTGCGAGCAGAGCTGATAGAACGATTTCATGAAATTTTAGAGTCTTTTTTGATAAGCCATTTTCCAACAATTCCAGCTGTTTCGGTACGAACAGCTTGCATGACGTGTTGAGTTTTTCTACTTGCTCAATGTGAAGATTGTGATATACACTAAAATTTGCATGTAATTTGTTTTGTTTCTTGCAATTTTCCTATGACTCTTATCTCTCAAATTGGTGATTTTCTTGGTCAGGAAGTTGAATTAAAAGGGTGGGCTTATAATTTTCGTTCAAGCGGAAAGATCTTTTTTTTGCAGCTTCGAGATGGTTCTGGACGCGTGCAAGTCGTCTATTCTGCCGCTGTGTTGTCTGAGGATCAATGGAATGCTCTTCAACAGTTGCGTATCGAATCATCGGTGACTGTACGTGGAACAGTCAAAAAAGATGAACGATCACCTTCAGGTTTTGAATTGGACGGATTCGTATTTACGCTGATTCAGCTTGCACAAGAAGATTATCCGATTAGCAAAAAGGAACATGGCCCAGATTTTTTACTCGACCATCGTCATTTATGGTTGAGATCCGAACGTCAGTGGGCTGTTCAGCGCGTTCGAAACACGATTATCAATTCAACGTATACGTATTTTCATGAACAAGGATTCATGAAATTTGACACGCCGATCTTAACCCCGACTTCGTGTGAAGGAACCACAGAATTATTTGAGATGGACTATTTTCGTAATGAAGATGTACAGACAAAAGCCTATCTTGCTCAATCCGGACAGTTGTATGTAGAGGCTGGCATCATGTCGTTTGGACGTTGTTTTGATTTTGGTCCTGTGTTTCGAGCGGAAAAATCAAAAACACGTCGACATTTAACGGAATTTTGGATGATGGATGCCGAAGCCGCGTTTGTTGAACATGAAGGGAATATGCAGATTCAAGAGGAACTGATTTGTCGTATCGTACAAGATGTATTGAAAAAAAATGTGTATGAGTTGCGTGTTCTTGAACGTGATACAGAAGCGTTGAGAAAAGTCGTGGCTCCATTTGTGCATCTCACACACCAAGATGCCATTAAACAGTTGCGGGATTTGGGATCGGATATTACAGATCGTGATGATTTGGGAGCAGATGATGAAACACTATTGACACAACAATACGATCGTCCAATTTTTCTTGAAAAATATCCTGTTGAAGTAAAAGCATTTTATATGAAACGGGATCCGGAACATGCAGATCGCGTTTTGAATAATGATGTATTGGCGCCGGAGGGTTATGGCGAAATCATTGGTGGCTCACAACGAGAAGATGATTTGGATACACTGCTCGAGCGAATGAGCCAGCACCATCTCGCGCTCGAGCCGTTGGAATGGTATTTGGATTTGCGCCGATATGGCTCAGTTCCGCACTCGGGTTTTGGTTATGGATTAGAACGCATCGTCGCATGGATCTGTGGTTTGCATCACGTTCGTGAGGCCATTCCATTCCCAAGAATGATTAACCGATTAACACCGTAATTATGTTTCGTACTTGGATAGATGAAACTCCGACGTTGGTCGGAACAACTGTGACACTCTTTGGATGGGTTCATCGCATTCGTCGCATGGGTGATAAACTTATTTTTGTAGATTTACGTGATGGAAGTGGATTGGTTCAGGTGGTTTTCTACAAGCCTGCATTAGAAGCATCGGCTGTCGAAGGTGTTGATGAATTAAAACTTGAATATGTCATTAAAATCACCGGTGAAGTACATGCGCGAAATGAAAAACAGGTGAATCCAGACATGCTTACAGGCATAATTGAGATTGGCGTATCTGAACTCACGATAGTAAATAGAGCACAGACTCCACCGTTTGAAATTGATCAAGATACGTCCAATGTTTCAGAAGCATTACGATTGCGCTACCGATATTTAGATCTCCGTACAGAGCGTTTACAAAAAAATATTCGACTACGCAACGCCTATGTTCAGGCATGTCGTCAATTTTTGTTGAGTAAACGTTTTATAGAGATTGAAACTCCTTATCTGACGCAAGCCACACCTGAAGGATCTCGGGATTTTGTCGTTCCATCACGATTGCAGCCTGGTGAATTTTTTGCACTTCCACAAAGTCCTCAACAATACAAACAACTGCTCATGACTGCGGGTTTTGATCGATACTTTCAGTTGGCTCGTTGCTTTCGAGATGAGGATCCTCGTGCTGATCGTGGATTTGAGCATACACAAATTGATGTGGAGATGAGTTTCGTCGAGCGTGATGATGTAATGGAAACTATCGAAGCTATGGTCACACAGGCCGTGGAATCGTTGGGGTTTACGATGAAAGAAAAACCGTTTCCTCGTTTTACCTATCAAGAAGCCATGGAGAAATTTGGAGCTGATAAGTTTGATTTGCGTACAGAAGAGGATAAACAACATGGAGTATTTGCCTATGCGTGGGTTGTAGATTTTCCATTTTTTGAACGCGATGAAAAAACCGGCAAATGGACATTTACCCATAACCCTTTTTCGGCGCCTAAACGAGAGTTTTTGCAAGATCATCTTGAAGGAAAGCACATTGATCAGATTCTCACAACACAATATGATCTGGTGTGTAATGGGTATGAGGTAGGCGGAGGAAGTATCCGAGCTCACAATCCGGAAGTGCTTCGAGCAACATACAAAAACATGGGTTATTCTGATGAAGAAATTCAACATTCTGTCGGTCACATGATCGAAGCGTTCACATTTGGCGCTCCTCCACACGGTGGAATCGGTATGGGAGTAGAGCGAACAGTGATGATCATGGCGCATGAGCAGTATTTACGAGAAGTTCAAGCGTTTCCCATGACAAGTTCTGGGCGCGTTTCTGTGATGGATGCACCTTCTGAGCTTGACGCACAAGCGTTGCAAGATTTGCATATTCAAGTTCGCAAATAAACAACATCAGGAAAAGGTGCATATCTTTGCCTGTGTTTTTTGTTGATTTTCCTGTAAAATAGCATTGATATGTCGTTTGAAGTACAACAGGAAGCCTATTCTGGTCCATTGCATTTGTTGCTGAAATTGATTGAAAAAAAAGAACTTCCAATCACCAACGTTTCCTTAGCACAAGTTACCGATGATTACGTGAGGTATATCAATCAACACGAACCACTTCCTGAAGAACTGGCTGATTTTTTGTTGGTAGCAACACGACTGCTTCTGATGAAATCTTACGAAATTTTGCCAAGAGAAGAAGAATTTTTAGAAGAATCAACCAGGTCGCTTGCTTTTCAACTACAGCTGTACCAACTGTTCGTACGCGCAGCAGATTTGATCGATACAACCCAACAACGTGGCAAGTATTCCTTTGGACGTTTGCAAGCAGATGTTGTGAAACAAGAAGGTTTTTCCATACCTGACGGATTAGATACAACATGTCTTTCTCAGGCATTTATAACTTTGTTAAAATATTTGGAACCATTTTTTTGCCTACAACAAACAGCCATTGAACGCATCATGTCTGTGAAAGAACGATTGAAAGAAATTCATGATGCATTACTTTCTCGATCGCATTTAGTATTTCGTGATGTGATAGGATCGGCAACATCGAAAGTGGATATTGTTGTCAGTTTTTTGGCATTGCTTGAGCTTGTGAAACAACGTACGATTCATGTGATACAAACGGACGTTTTTGGTGATATCGAAATAAAACGTGTTGATTAGCATTGGTGTTTATCTTTTATTGATTATGCTTACCACAAAAATTGAAGCAATTGTATTCGCTGTAGCAAAATCTGTTTCCGTGTCTCAATTAAAAAAACAATTGAATCTTTCCGATGAACTCATGACCGAGGCACTGAACGATATGACGAATCGGTTTAATATTCCTGATTCAGGAATTCATCTGTTGCAACACGAAGATAAAATTCAATTTGTGACAAATCCCGATGTCGGTTCTGTAGTTGCTGGCTTCTTAAAGAAAGAAGCAAGCGGGCCGCTCACACGTCCTGCGTTGGAGACACTGGCGGTGATTGCCTATCGTGGTCCTGTGACAAAGCCAGAAGTTGAACACGTTCGAGGAGTAAATTGCAGTATGATTTTGCGCAATTTGATGATTCGCGGACTGATTGAAGAACAAGATGATCTCGAGCGTTTGCAACCTGTCTATCGTGTCTCTCCTGATTTTTTAAAAACATTAGGTCTGCATTCAAGGGAAGAATTGCCAGAATTTGAAGCATTTCATGATAATGAACAGATCCGTGAATTGCTTGTGGCCATGGAAGCAACCACGACTGACGTATGATCATTCAATTATTTGTTCAATTTGCTCTCGCTTCAACACTCTTACGGTTGTTTCCTGTTGACGCACGAGATTTAGAAGCATCTGTTTTTTCTCTTACTCAACCAACAAGATCTTCCACCTATTCTGTCTTCACTCTTCCGTATGCTCAACCGCTGTCTGAGTCAGTCTCACAATCTCCGGTGAAGCGTGATCCACGACGTTTGGGAATTGTCACGTCTGCTGAAAGTGCGATTGTGATTGATCGTCGTTCTGGAGCGATTCTGTTTGAAAAAATTCGAGATGCTCCTCGTTCCATTGGAAGTATCACAAAATTGATGACAGCTTTTGTGTTTTTGGATGGACAACCTGACTTAAGCGCCACAGCCATGCTTCTATCAGAAGATGTTCGATTGGGCGGAGTGCAACATATTCAGTTGGGTCAGGAAGTTCAGGTTCGTGATTTGCTCTATGCCAGTTTGGTAAGTTCTGATAACTCGGCAACGGCTGCACTTGTGCGGTTATCTGGTATGGCCTATGGAGATTTTGTTGCGAAAATGAACGAAACTGCGGCTAGTATGGGGATGACCCAAACACAGTTTGTTGATCCAACGGGATTATCAGCAAAAAATACTTCCGTTGTTTTAGACATTGCTCGTTTGGTGGATCAAGTTGCAAAAAAGGAAATTATTCGAGACGCCACAACACATCCAATCTTTACGTTACAAACTGCATCAGGCAGTACCTATGTACTTGAAAATACAGATGATCTTTTAACAAGTTTTATCAATCAAGACCCGTACAAAATCATGACAGCCAAAACAGGTTTTCTTCCTGAAGCCGGATATTGTTTTGGTGCGATGTTTTCTCGTGCGAACAAAGATGAAATCATTTCAGTCGTTTTGGGATCCGCATCGGATATGGGAAGATTTCAAGATGTGAAAGCCATGACTGCGTGGGTTTACGACGTCTATTCATGGGAGGGAAGTGGACAGATTTAATATGATCGAGCAAATCGTTTCATTTTTTTCCGGGGTTCCTGAATCGTTGGTCATTGTGATATTAGCGGCGATTCCGGTTACGGAATTGCGTGCATCCATACCAGTGGCGCTTTTGTATTTTCACCTATCTATTTTTGAATCAGTGTTTTTCTCCCTTGTAGGCAATACGATTCCCATTATTCTGCTGTTCGGTTTGTTCCAACCTTTTTTGCATTGGTTGACGATTCATTGTCCAAAATTGCACCAGCTCATGCAACTTCGTTTTTCTCTTTTAGAGCAGAAACATCAACAAACCTACCAGCGATGGGGCGCTATTTTTCTGTTCGTGTTCGTTGCGATTCCATTGCCTGGTTCTGGTGCCTGGACAGGCAGTGTGTTGGCCATTCTATTTCGTGTACATCCAAGATTGAGCATTCCATCAATCGTACTCGGTTTGTGTTGTTCCGCAGGAATCGTTCTTCTTCTATCACTTGGCATTGATTCCATAACAGTATGAAGATTGTATTCGATGGATTGACACTGTGCGGTTCGGATGGTGGAATTGGGGCAGGTATTGAGCACTATACGCAATCGCTCCTTCGTGCATTAGTGCGTCAAAAAAGCAACGATCAATTTTTTGTTTTCGTCCTACCACATTGTTCTCCAAAAATTTTGAGTTTTATTGCTGAACAGGCAAACAACGTCCATTTTATTAACGATTTTTTGTTTAAGATTCCGTTTATTGGACGACATGTGTATCTTCCGATGCGTGTTGCAAGTCTTCGACCGGATCTGTATTTTTCTCCATGTGGTCAATTACCACTTGGTTTATTCGGATGTCCTTCTGTTATGACTGTTCATGATGTGTCTCTTTTTCAACATCCTGAATGGTTTTCTGATGAAATGTATTCATCATTTTCAACACAGGTTATTGTTCCTCGTTCTTTCAAGAAGGTGGATAAAATTCTCTGTGTGTCACAATGGACTCAATCACATCTTCATCAACAGTTTCCCTTTACAAAAGGGAAGACTTCCGTCATCTATGAAGGAGTTGAACTAGGCCACCATAAAGAGGTTGAGCATACCCAGCATATGCCATTTGATCGTGAGTACATGCTTTGTCTTGGAACAATAGAGCCTCGGAAAAATCTCGTGCATGCGTTTCGTGCGTTTGAACGATTTTTGTCCATTCATCCTGATCAAGCCGGACAAGTGCGTTTGATTGTTGCAGGAAAAAGCGGATGGAAAACAACAGAAACAGAAGAAGCGGCAGCGGTGATTAATCACGTATGGAAACAAGAAGAACCAGACGGAGTGATTCGTTTTATTGGACCGGTGACAGAGGAAGAAAAGTGGTATCTGCTCAGTCGAGCATCCGGTTTGTTGTTTATGTCCTACGAAGAAGGCTTTGGATTGCCAATTTTGGAAGCGATGAGTGTGGGAACACCAGTGATTGCTTCACGAAATAGTGCAATGGAAGAAGTGGGAGGGGATGCGGCGTTATTTGTTGAGCCAGACGATGTCGTTGCTACATCTTTGGCGATAGCTCAATGTGTTTTGGTTCCAGAAGGTTTGCAAACATTGCGTGAACAAGGATATTTGCGTGCCAAACAACTGTCGTGGGATCAGACTGCATGCAAAACGTTAGAACTTTTTCATCAATGTTTATCCTAACTTTATGTACATGAGATCCGTTGTTCGTGTCATGGGGCAGTTACAAATGAATTGGGTGATAAAAATTCTCATTATTTCCGATTTTCTTATTTGGGTTTCAAATCAGTTGTTTGCACCTCTTTTTGCCGTGTTTGTAACAGATCAACTTTTTGGCGGTTCGTTAGAAGTTGTTGGAATATCTACGTCTATCTATTTTGTCACCAAATCGGTTGTAGAAGCTCCTATTGGCATGTGGATTGATCGAACAAAAGCAGAGAAAGATGATCTTCTTACGGCGTTGGTGGGAACAATACTGACAGCACTTGTGTTCTTTTCTTATAATTTCATGAGAGAAATTTGGCAATTGTATGTTGCTCAGGGAATCTTGGGGATTGGTGCGGCTATTGCCTTCCCAGGATGGTATTCGATTTTTACTCGCCATATTGACAAACATAAAGAGGCTCTCGAATGGAGTCTCTATGATGTCTTGCTTGGAATAGGTATGGCCGGATCTGCAGCACTTGGTGGATTTTTGGCAACAGTGTACGGATTTCATTTAGTGTTTAATTTGGCTGGTATCAGTACTATTGCCGGTGCGCTTCTCCTTCTAACGATCAAGAACAAAATTTGTCTTCGTGAAAAATTTTGCTAGATTTTTTCAGAGGTCTCTACAGTTTAGTTTGGAGGTAAGCGATTAACACGACTTGCGCCATGAGCGCATAATACAACGGAACATCTCCTTTTCGTTTGACAAACATGTCGTGGAAATAAAAATGAAGTGTATTGAACCAGCGCAACATGGGAGTTTTTGTCACTTCGTAAACACCAACCAATAAATCTGGCAGGACACCACCGACAATTCCCCAACTAAAGGTTCTCACGGAGTCGATATCGCGTGTGTTTGCTAAGAGAAGTACGAAGAAAATTGCCACAACAGCGTCGATGATCACATAGGCAACCGCTTGTTTTCGTTTGCGTTTATGAATGCGAAAATTATCAGAAAGGCCGGTGTCTCCATGAGGAACCATGTCAATGAGAAAATGCGAGATAAAACCAAAAATAAAAGCTAATACAGGGGTTCCTACTGCTCTACCAATGACGGCCCCGAGTGTTGCATGTGTTGTGAGTGTCATAATCTAAGCGTAGTTTAGCAGAAAACGTCTTCTATGGAAATAGATGCGCTAGAGGATTGTAAAAAATGATAATCTTTGTTACGATTTGTTGGCTTTCCATCTTGGCCAGATGGCGGAACTGGCAGACGCGCGGGACTCAAAATCCCGTATGGGCAACCATGTGAGGGTTCGATTCCCTCTCTGGCCACCAAAAAACATCCAGCTTTTGCTGGATGTTTTTTGGTTGTCGACAACATGCCCCGCGGCATGTTGTGAGGGAATCGAACGCCGGAGCCATGTTCCGCCAGCAGGCGGAACAGGCGAGGCGGTGGCCAGACCTCGGTGAGCTGGCGAGCCGAGAGTCGAGGCCGATTCCCTCTCTGGCCACCAAAAAACATCCAGCTTTTGCTGGATGTTTTTTGGTTGTCGACAACATGCCCCGCGGCATGTTGTGAGGGAATCGAACGCTCACTCTGAATCTGTTATAATACAAAAATGATGAACAGACACTCTGTGATCTTCTTCACGAAACATGCGAAAGAAAAATTTAGACTTCTCGAACGGCATGGTTTTTATATTTCCGAAGAGCAGGTCATTTCTACCCTACAATCTCCTGACCTGGTCGATCATTCCCGTCACCCTCTCCTTTTTGCCCAAGGGGAAGTTGACGAGTCACATGTTTTGCGTGTAGTTTATAAACAGGAGGAGGATCGAAAGATCATCATCACATTTTACCCGGGGAGAAGGAAAGATTATGAGTAGCCCAAAAATGCGCGCACCACACTACGAACCGGAGGCAGACGTGCTTTCTTGGGAGGTCAGTGACAGACCGATAGATTTTTCTCGAGAGGTTGGCAATT
>CAYIPP010000003.1:0-19945 GCA_964365355.1 uncultured Gammaproteobacteria bacterium | reverse complement strand
GCACCCGTAGCTCAGCTGGATAGAGCATCTGTCTTCGGAACAGAGGGTCGGGGGTTCAAATCCCTCCGGGTGCACCAACACAAAACTTAACATTCTCTCAAAAAAGACAAGGATGTGAGTGCCATGCAAGAAGAACTTGATGTTCTGATGATCAACTCACCTTTATTTAAAGATAAGGTGAATGGATACGACGAAGATTCTTTACCGCCACTTGGTCTGGGATATATAGCTACGGATCTTTGGAGTAATGGAATAGTCGTCGAACTATTGGATGCCGTTGAGGCAAACATTCCTCTCGACACTCTTTTGGCGGTTATTCGTCAAAAGCGTCCGTGCTATGTGGCTCTGAATGTATTCACAACCAACTTACACTTGGTTCGTGAGATAGTCGAATCAATTGATGTTAGGGTGAGGTTCATCATCGGCGGATTAGCCACGAAGAATCTTTACCAGACTATACTGCTCTGGGATACTTCTTGTCCTGTTGATATAATTCTTGGAGAAGGAGACTTTGTGGTCAGCGCGATTGTGCAGGGAAAGCCTCTTGATATTATTTGCCAGGAGGGCAATAAGCGGGTTATTGCGGTATCTGTAACTTCGCCATATTTCCCTCACGATATTTCCAACATTCCCCTAGACAGGTCTTACTTCGTGAATCAGCCGTTACGACATCCATTGGGATTTACGAAGTAAGTATTGTAACCAGTCGCGGGTGTATGTATAACTGCGCGTTTTGTTCAGCGGCTCGATCTCTGAACAAAGAAACGCCGATTAGAGAAAGAAATGCCCAAAGCGTGGCGAATGAAGTGAGGATGTTGTGCGAACTGTATCAGAACGTCGATTCAGTACGGGTTCTTGATGATTTATTCTTGAGGAATGCTGATAGTGTGGAGCGTGCGGTGCGTATGTTCGGGTATGTTCCCATAACATGGCGTGCCATGGCCCATGTGCTGTCATTCTATAAATTGAATGACGCACAGTTGCTTGAATTAAAGCGGTCAGGTTGTAGAGAGGTATTCATTGGCATCGAGTCTGGTTCTCCGCGCATCCTCAAAATGGTCCACAAAACTTCGGATGTGGATTTGATCAAACGAACCATTGAGAGATTGTTCCGCGCCGGCATAGACATAAAAGGGTATTTCATCTTTGGTTTTGAAACTGAAACCATTGAGGATATGCAAATGTCTTACGATTTAGCGGCGTGGCTCAAAGAGTCATCTGTGAAAAATGGTGTCAATTTCAGGACAAGTGTTTTTCAATTTCGTCCCTATCATGGCATCGAACTGTACCACGATATGATCCTGAAAGGAAGAATTATTGATGAGGTTATGTACAGCGAGAATTTGTCAGCAACTATAGGGAGAAAGCAGTTTAACTTCACGAGTGGTAATTTCTCCGAAGTATCTGATGAGATTCTTTGTGAATTCATTACAAGAACTAATGAAATAAACCGATGAAAAACACAAATGTAATGTGGGTCGGTCTTTCTGCGAAAAAGGCAAGAGATACGGAGAATCTTATGCCTCTCCACATAGACACAACTACCGGTAAGTTGGTGGCAGAAATTGAGGCGCAATGCCACCATATCAACTTTTATAAAACAAACCTTGTAAAGTTTCCTCCATTGGATTCGAAGGGAAAGTTGAGGTATCCGACACTTGAAGAGTGTGCATTGTATTATCCCGAGTTGCAGGTTGAGCTTCAGTTAGTTCATCCTTGTGTTGTCCTATTGCTTGGTAATAAAACGGCAACCTTCGTTTTCCACCAACTCGGGTTTCAGATGCCAAAATTATCTTATTCATACCAATCCTTTGAGTATGAAAAAAGGTGGTATGTGCCCATCCATCACCCGTCGTACATCATGGTGTACAAGCGAAAAGAGAAGGATCAATATATCAAGGCAGTGAAAACTGTTATTGAACAACTTGCGAAGCGCGCGTGAAGAGTTGGGGGTATCGGAATCTTCCAGACATTCCACAACAACCCTAACCTCGCAGTTTCATTTCAGAAATTTCTGAATGGACTGCGAGGTTTCTTTTTTATAACCCAACCGCCAAAAATTCGCTGCGCATTCCTCCAGCACCCTCCTGCGCGGAGGAAATCCGAATCACGCCATTAGGTTCTAACTTGATACAATAAATACGTCAGAAAACGCATCCTTGAAAGAGAATGTGTTTTATTTTAAAGGATCAAGTATGTCATCTTTCCTTATTAAGGTGCTTTTGGAGCGGTTCGACTTACGTGTAAAGGTTCAGATGAACAAAAAATGTATCGTGATAACTACGTGATACATTTAATTTGTTTGCTTCATTTTTAAAAAAAATTCTTTACCAACCTTTTTCTTTAATTGCCGCATCTGCTGCTGCGACTTGAGCTTCATGTTTTGATGTTCCTGCTCCTTTAGCAACGAGTTCTTTTCCAAGATAAATTCCCACCTCGAACTCTTTTGCATGATCCGGTCCTTCTTCTGTCATCACTTTATAGGTTGGTGTAATTCCCATGTGTTCCTGTGCCGCTTCTTGAAAACGACTTTTTGGATCAATATACAATTGTTCTTTTAATACACGTGGTAAGACAGACAGCACTCGTGCTTCAATAAATTGTTTCGATGCACCCCATCCCTGATCAACATACACAGACCCGATAATCGCTTCGAATGCATTTGCAAGAATATATTTTCGTGCTTTTGAATCTTTATCTTTTAACTCTCCACGAGATAAATGCAAGTAAGGTTCAATTTCCAAATCTCGACAAAGATCAGAAAGCATGTCCGCATTCACCAGCGCCGCTCGCCAGTTGGTGAGTTCTCCTTCTGGATTTTCGTAGTTGAGATACAGATGTTCTGTCACGACAAGTTCTAACACTGCGTCACCGAGAAATTCCAAACGTTCGTTGTGACCAAGCGGAAAATCTGGGTGTTCATTGAGATAAGACCGGTGAACAAGCGCTTGCCGTAACGTATCTTTGTTTGAAAACGTAACTCCAAGCGTCTGTTCCAAATCAGCCAATTGTTCTTTTGGCATAGATCATTGTTATGATTAAGAGGATTCTGATGTTGTTTCCTGCTGTTTCTTTTCTTCTTTTGGTTCTTTATCAATCTCCTTGATTTCTCCTTTGATGAGCATGTCTTTAAAAACAGCGCCAAGGACTCCATTGACGAATTTTCCTGAAGAAGGACCACCGAATCCTTTTGCTAGTTCAATCGCTTCATTAATCGCGACTTTTGCTGGTATGTGCAAATCATATTTCAATTCGTAGACCCCCAGTCGAAGAATATTTCGATCAACAATCGTCAAACTTTCTAAAGGCCAATCAGGAGCAAAATGCATGATAACCTCGTCGATTTCCGGACGATGAGCAACCACACCTTTGACCAACATGTCGATGAAACCTTCATCATTAAAATTCGGTGCAAACTCAGATCGATTGAACGCAATAATTTCCGACAATCTTTCTTCTGGCATTTCTAAAAAATCCCATTGATACAAAGATTGCATGGCGATCGTGCGTGAAAGATGTCGATTAGACATAGAAAGGACAAAAGAACGTTCTTCTTAGGACTTAATAGGTTCCGCAAGATGAACACTCACGATGGTTCAACTTTGGCGCACTACAAGATTTACACACACCTGTTGGAATCACTTTGAGTGCATCATGTGCACGACGTCGCTTCCCTGCAGCATTGGATCGTTTACGAGCTGGAACTGGCATAGAGATGAAGATAAAAAGGTTATTTTTTCAAAAATGAGACTCGAGCTTAGCACAATTCCTGAAGATGTGTCAACGCATTAGATGAGTGTGACACTTGCAACACTATCAGCTACTTTTTTAAATCGCATCACTCGTACTCCTTGTGTTGCACGACCAAGTGAAGGAACAGATTTGAACGGAGAGCGCACGACCTGACCCGCACTTGAGACAACAAATAAATCTCGTTCATCGCTTGCAGAAACAATATGTCCCGCAACAATCGGTCCGGTCTTCTTTGTGATATTTGCTGTTTTGATTCCAGAACCACCACGACCCTGCAATTTGTATTCGATCAGATCCGTTCGCTTGCCATATCCATGAGCCATGAGGACCAAAAGTTCATACTGTCCTTTTTTCTTTGCTGCACCGGACGGAACAACCCCCATACCGATCACTTGATCTCGTCCTTTCAAACGGATACCTCGAACACCTGAAGCAATTCGACCCATAGGACGCGCGTTCTTTTCTGAAAAACGAATTGCCTGTCCTTCCATCGTGACCAAAAACACATCATCGGTTCCTGTTGTTGGGCGAACCCATTGTAAGTTATCTCCATCTTTTAATTTAATCGCAATCAAACCAGAACGACGAATGTTGTCGAATTCATCCATGGATGTTTTCTTTATTGTTCCTTGATTGGTCACCATTAATAAATAGTTTGCATTGCCAATATCATCCATCGAGTAGGATGCCGATACACTCTCACCTGGCGCAAGCTGAAGAAAATTCACCAATGCCTGTCCTTTTGATACACGAGATGCTTCAGGAACATCATAAGCCTTTAAACGAAATACTCGACCTCGTGTTGTAAAAAACATCAGTTCCTTATGTGTGGTGGTTGAAAAAATTTGTTCAACCGTATCCTCTTCTTTTGTCGTCAGACCCGCAACACCTTTTCCACCACGCTTTTGCGTTTTAAACGTATCTGGTGGGACACGTTTGATATATCCGGCCTGTGTAATCATCACAACTGTCGGCGCATCTGGCACAACGTCTTCAATGGAAAAATCTTTAATGCCATGTTTGACAATTTCTGTACGTCGTTTGTCACCATACTTGGCTTTCAAATCTTCTAGTTCTTTTCCAATGACTCCTAACATGCGTTTTTCGGATGCCAAAATGGCTTCCAATTCCTTGATGAGTTTCATCTTTTCATCGTATTCTTGTTCGATTTTTAATCGCTCAAGGTTTGCAAGCTGTTGCAAACGCATTTCCAAAATAGCCACCGATTGTGGTTCGGAGAGTTGAAATTTCTTTTGCAGATTCATCCGTGCCTCATCTTTATCTTTTGATTTTTTGATTGTTTCAATCACCTGATCAATCTTGACAATAGCAATCCGCAAACCTTCCAAAATATGCGCACGCTCTTGTGCACGTGTGAGATCAAATTGTGTACGTCGTCGTACAACCTCACGACGATGTTTAAGAAACTCCTCAAGAATCATTTTCAAATTCAAAATACGAGGCTGAATTCCCCCATCGACCAGTGCCAACATGTTGTAATGAAACGTTTCTTGCAATTGAGTGCTTTGATACAAACGGTTCAATACTTTCTTTGGATAGGCATCTTTTTTTAATTCGATGACGATGCGAATTTCCCCTTTGGAAGATTCATCTCGCAAATCTCGAATACCTTCAATTTTTTTATCTCGTACGAGCTGCGCAATTTTCATGAGCAGATTCGATTTATTCACTTGGTACGGAATTTCCGTCACAAGAATCGAATAATCTCCTTTCTTGTTTTCGACAATGTCAGCTTTTGCACGCACAACAACCCCACCTCTTCCTGTGGCAAATGCTTGTTTCAAATCTTTTGCGTTATACACAATTCCACCCGTTGGAAAATCCGGCCCTTTGATAATATCGGAAAGCGTTTCTGCTGAAATATTTTTGTCTTTAATAAGTTCCATCACGCCATCACAAACTTCCGTCAAATTATGCGGTGGAATGTTTGATGCCATTCCAACCGCAATACCGACCGTTCCATTGATAAAGAGATTTGGCAATTTCGCCGGCATCACTTTTGGTTCTTTGTGTGTTCCATCAAAGTTTGGCATGAAATCCACTGTGTCTTTTTCAATATCAAACAATAATTCTTCCGAGATTTGCTCTAGTTTAGCTTCAGTATAACGATAGGCAGCCGCAGGATCTCCATCAATGGACCCAAAATTTCCTTGTCCTTTAACCAGCGGATAGCGAAGAGAAAAGTCCTGTGCCATACGCACAAGCGAATCATACACAGCGCTATCTCCATGAGGGTGGTATTTTCCAAGCACATCTCCCACAACGGTTGCGCATTTTTTAAATTTTGCTCCAGATCGCAAGCCCGTCTGCCACATGGAATACAAAATGCGTCGATGCACAGGTTTTAATCCATCGCGAATATCTGGAAGCGCACGTCCAACAATCACCGACATGGCATAATCCAGGTACGATGTTTGCATTTCTTCAACAAGACTTTGCAGAATAACCGTTCCAGTTGTCGATGCATCTACTGATTGCTCTTCACTGCTGTGCGGTTTTGGTTGTTGTTTTTTGGGAGGCATACGCTTCAGATTCAATGCGTGTTTTTAATGTTTCAATCAATTGTTGAGAAACTTGACTCTTTTTTTGTGCAAATTCAACGATGTGTTGCACATCGGAAACAATAGCCGAAACGGGTTGTTGGTTGGGTTTGGTTTGCGACCACTCCTGGACAACATCAGATTGCGTTTCTTGAATTTGTTCTTTCACTTGCACCATACGTACCTGCAACGAAGGAAGCACAGTGAAGATCCAACCAAACACAACACCTAAAACCGCCATCGATACACAGAGGCCAAACAACACTTGATCTTTGGTGACAGGTGAGCTCATACATAACCTACGAATCAATCATTAACGTGCCAGTGTCACAATCAATAGGTCTTCTTCAGGTAAATCCTTTCGTGTGACCTTATACTTATTCATTTCTTCTTTTCGACTGGCGCCCATTTCTTTATAGAATGCCTCGACATCAACAAAATCCGTTTTCAGACTTGGCAGACTGTACGTCATAGGGATCACAACCCGAGGCTCGATTTGAGCAATCACTTCCGCGGCTTCTTTTGGAGTCAAAACCCCAGCTCCCCCAACCGGAACCATCACTATATCGATGGTGGAAAGACGTTTCAGCTCATCATTTGTTAAAGGACGATCCAATGCCCCAAGATGTGCGATAGTCATTCCCTCAACTTCCAATCGATAAACGATGTGATTTTTTCCATTTTTTAACGGGATACTGATTCCAAAAACAAAGACCCCACGAACTTCAAATTCGCCGGGTATGTCAATAAGATGCGGATGTCCCGTGATAGCCGATGTGTTATTTGCATCAGGCTCTTGATGCGAAACAAGCACAAGATGTCCTTCGATGGTTCTTGGGAAACGCAAACCCGTCTGATTATCATACGGATCAATAACGACCACAACTTCCCCTTCAGGATTTTTCGTCGTGATTTCAAAAGAAGAGAGACCAAGCCAAGAGATTTGCATAGCGCCAAAATCTTACCAAAAACCATCACCCTAAGCAATAGGCAGGTTCAGACGAATCCTCTTATTCTTCAGAATGAAGCGTTTCGTTCCAATACTCGATCTCTTTTTGCACCTCTTCCAGTTCAGGATCAGGTTCGGTCAAAATAAAACCTTCGCGAAAACGTGCCACAGTACTCTGAATTTCTTCGCGCTGTCCTGCATCTGCTTCCACGACAAGCGATGCAAGCGTATCGATTGCTTCTTGAATTTTTTTTGCCTGTTGCTTCCACGTTTCAACAAGTAACTCGTATTTTTTTTCTTCTGTTCCATGTGTCACTTGCAACTTGTCTGCAATCTTTCGATTTGCCAAAAGAATTCCATCCTCAATTTGATAGCGTTGCTCAACGGTTAATGCTTTTTCCAACAGATCACTTTTCACTAAGGCTTCCAATGAAACACCAGTATCAAGATGTGGTTTGATCACAGAACGAACAAAGGCATTCACATGTTCTAAAACAAGATTGATCAATTCATCTTTTGCCACTCCTTGCGTAAGTTCTTGATACGCATGCCGATGTGGATATTCTTTCAAACCAATGTCATAAAACGCTTCCTTGATTTCAGATTCCTTCGCAGAAGCATTTGCTTTGAGACGTTCCAAAATTTCTCCTGCCTCTTCTTTTACCTCTGCTGGAATGGTTGGAACCAAATGTCTCACAGCAAAGGCAAATTCATTAAGCAGCGCGTTGAATGGATGTGTCATACGATGATGTTCGTTTATAATCCCACACAAATGGGATCGTAGTAAGTAATTCTGGATAATCCTGTTCAACCCCTTCTTTCAGAGCTTGAAACACTTCTTTAGCAGTTTGAAATCGATCTTCTGGATCTGGCTCAAGTAAATTCATCACCAGATGTTCAAGCCATTCTGGGATATTCGAACATCCAAGATCTTTGAAAGACGGAGGAATTTGAGATAATTGATTGTTGACAATCTCTTTAAGTGTATCCCCACTGTACGGATACTCTCCTGTGAGCATTCGATACACGGTCACTCCAAGAGCATACAGATCATTGCGATGATCTGTTCCTTTTCCCATGACCGCTTCAGGTGATGAGAAACCTGGTGTCCCAACAAACTCTCCTGTGACAGTAAGTACATCTTCACTCACAGCCATTGCATCCCTTGGCTTACCAACAGATTCTGCTTCAGATGCAAATGCAAATCCAACAATACCAAAATCTCCCAATTGAACAAATTCTTCTCCGGTCGAAATTTTTTGAAGTAAAATATTCGCTGGCTTGATATCACGATGTACAATACCAACTTCACGCAACGTTTCAAGTGCAAAAACAATCTGAGCGGTCAGTAGAATCGCTCGACTTGATTCAATTTTTTTTTCGTTCTCAATTTCTTCATCAAGATTTGGACCTTCTACATACGCCATTACCAATCCCGTGACTTCTACTCCGTCTTTTTTAACCTGAATGACATCAAGTGCTGGAAGGATAAACGGATCTTGTAACATCGCCATCACATGAATTTCCCGCTCGAACCGATCGACAATCATGGCCTTGTCTCGACGATCAGATTTGATAAATTTCACTGCCTTTTCCATGCCATTTTTTAAATCTTTCACTTGATACACACTTCCCATTCCTCCTTCTCCTAACGCCTGTTGAATCTCATATCGACCACCAGATTGGTCTATCAATATTTCACTTTTTTCCATTTTAACAATTGATTCATCAACAGTCACCTCTTGTCCAAAATCAACAAAATTTGGATCGAATTGATGTTCGAATCCTCGATTGGATAAAATAGCTGATTCTGTCTCAGACACGAGGTGTTTTCTTTTCACTGTTTCTTTTGGCAAAGACGGTTCGTGTTCACCTCTTTTTCGGTGTGGTAATGGCTGAGTCGGAAGAAGCGAAATGTGTTCATGCATATCCTCTATTCTATCCAGAAGTATCCCCTTCATCAAATAACACGCAAAACTTGACCTTTTCTGTATATTTCGTTACACTCACCCAGATCTTTTTATTTATTTTTAGCCCCGTATGGACTCGGATTGTCATAGGTTCCCTTGTCTTACGGAAATATCTTATGAACACCCAAATCAAGCTATCCGAGTTTGAAAAACTTCTCGATGAAGGCAGTTATCTGCAAATTCCGAAAATTGGAGATGTGGTGAAAGGACGAGTTGTTAGCGTAGGACGACGAGAAATCCGATTGGATATTGACGGATTTCGTACCGGAGTTGTCCGTGGAAAAGAATTGTTTGCAGAAAGCAAAGAATACAACAACCTTATTCCAGGAGAAGATGTGCAAGCAACGGTTGTTGAATGCGAAAATGAAAACGGAGAAATGGAACTCTCGTTCCGTTTTGCCGGACAACAAAAAGCCTGGGAAGAACTTCGACGATTGTTTACCACCGGTGAAACTGTTGAAACAAAAATTTTGGAGGCCAATAAAGGAGGACTTATTGTTCGATTGCATCACATCACGGGATTCTTGCCTGTTTCCCAACTTTCTCCGGAACATTATCCACGTGTTTCTGGTGGAGATAAGAATAAAATTCTCGAAAAGTTGAAGAGCTACGCAGGTCAAAAAATGAATGTTCGCGTTATCGACGTCAATGAACAAGACGAAAAACTGATTGTGTCAGAAAAATCCGTTTGGGAAGACACACAGAAAAACGTCCTCTCACAATTTCGTGTTGGAAGTATTATAGAAGGTGAAGTGACCGCTCTCGCCGATTTCGGAGCCTTTGTCAAATTCGATTCTCTTGAAGGATTGGTACACATCAGCGAGATTGCTTGGCAACGAATTGATCATCCACGCGATTTACTTAAGATTGGACAAACAGTCAAAGCGGAAATTATTGGTATCGAAGGAAGCAAAATCTTCTTGTCCATAAAAAAACTCATTGATGATCCTTGGAAAAACGTTGTGGAACGTTACCAAATCGGAAGTTTGGTGGAAGGAACCGTTCTGAAAGTCAATCCATTTGGATTTTTTGTGGAACTCGATCCGGAAATTCATGGTTTGGCTCACGTGAGTGAACTTTCTGCAAAACCAACCATTGATGTCAACACCATTGCTCACGAAGGCGATACAATGACCTTTCGGATCGTATCCATTGAACCTCATGAACATCGTCTTGGATTGTCATTAAAAGCTGTTGACGAAGAAATTTGGAAAAAGATGAACGAAACAACATCAGAAGAAAAAACAGAAACACCTGCCTTCTAACGCCTCTACACTAATCATTGTTCTTTACGTATGAAACCCTTGCCAAAAAATATCATTATTGCCCTGATTGTCGTTCTTGCCCTTGGTGTCATCTTTTCGAGCATGTCTTTGTCTACTCAAAAACCTGAAGAAGTAACTCTGGCGCAACTTGCCGCATCTATCGAACAAGGTACTGTTGAATCCGCAAAAATCAATGGATCAGATGTTACGATCACGTTAAAAGACGGAACTGTGCAAAAGACTCGCAAAGACAGTTCGGTAGCATTGGAGCAAATTTTGTCTGAGTATGGAGTAACTTCCGAATCTCTTAGAACCGCCAATATGACGATCGAAGATCGTACAACTCGATCGTATATCCTGGGTGTGATTCTTCCTTCCTTACTTCCTCTTCTGTTATTGATCCTGATTTTCTGGTTTATGATTCGCCAGATGCAAGGGGCCAACAACAAAGCCATGGCATTTGGCATGTCGCACGCGCGTGAAATTCGTGACACCAAACAGCATGTCTCGTTCAAAGATGTCGCAGGATCAAAAGAAGCAAAAGTGGAATTAAGCGAAGTGGTTGAATTCTTAAAAAATCCAAAAAAATTCGCCGATCTTGGAGCCAAACTTCCAAAAGGTGTTTTGATGATGGGACGTCCAGGCACAGGAAAAACCCTCATGGCACGAGCGGTCGCCGGTGAAGCCGGTGTCCCCTTCTATCATTTGAGTGGATCAGAATTTGTCGAAATGTTTGTCGGTGTTGGTGCAAGCCGTGTTCGTGATTTATTTGCCCGAGCAAAAAAATCTGCACCATGCATTGTGTTCATCGATGAAATCGATGCTGTAGGACGTCAACGAGGTGCGGGTCTTGGTGGAAGTCATGACGAACGCGAACAAACACTCAATCAAATTCTTGTTGAAATGGATGGGTTTGCTCCAAACATCGGAGTCATTGTCATCGCAGCCACAAACCGACCAGATGTATTAGACCCAGCCCTCTTACGACCAGGTCGTTTTGATCGACGCGTCATGCTGGATCTTCCAGATATCAATGAGCGCGAGGAAATTCTGAAGATCCATGCACAAGGCAAACCGCTTGTTGAGGATGTAAATATTCGTCGCGTAGCAGAACGAACACCAGGTTTTTCCGGCGCTGATCTGATGAATCTGCTCAATGAATCAGCAATCCGTGCAGCTCGTTTTGATCGAAAAACCATTACACTTGAGGATGTACTTGATTCAATTGAAAAAGTGTTGCTCGGACCTGAACGCAAAAGTTTTGTCATGAGTGCAGAAGAAAAAAAAGTCACTGCCTACCACGAAGCCGGCCATGCCTTGGTTGCTCACATGCTGCCAAATGCAGATCCTGTCCATAAAGTCTCCATTATTTCTCGAGGTTCCGCAGGTGGCTATACGATCAAACTTCCAATTGAAGACAAGCGCTTACATAAACGTGCGGAATTTCTTGATGACATGGCTGTCATGCTCGGAGGGTTTCTCGCCGAAAAAGAAGTCTTTGGAGATATCACAACCGGTGCATCAGATGATCTAAAAAAATGTACTCGACTTGCACATGAGATTGTCACTCGCTATGGCATGAGCGAAACATTAGGCCCACGTGTTTTTAGCGAATCTCAAGAAATGGTCTTCTTGGGACGAGATATTCGTGAACAAAAAAATTATTCTGAAAAAACAGCGCAAACCATTGATGAAGAGATCACAAAGTTTATCACTTCTGCAACAGAGGTTGCTCGTGGTATCATTCAAAGAGAAAAACAGTACTTGGATAAGATTGCATCAATTTTGCTTGAAAAAGAAACGATCGAGAAAGATGATTTTGCTGCAATTTTCTCCACACCAACATCATAAAACATTCATCAAGGAGGATATGAAAAAACCCACAATGATTTATCGGTCGCTTTTGCGTGACGCATGGCTTGTCACTTGGCAGAGGAAATCACTGTGGGTTTTTGGTATCTTTGCCGGCCTGCTGTTTAGTGGTGGAGTGATTGATATGATGTTGTCCGGATTTCACAAAATCACGCAAACCGGTTCTCTTCTTCAACATCTGATGAATCAATCGTTTATTGGCTATGATTATCTGTCACAATTTCTCCTCTATCTGGCACAGGTAAATCCAAATCAAGTAAAAATTGTTCTCTTGTTCATCGTTCTGGCAACTCTTGGACTCATCAGTGCGGGAGTGATCTCACAATCCGCACTTATCCATGCTTCCGGTTCAGCGCCTGCGCATGCTCATCGTATTCGTCGTGATGTTCTCCCACATTTTTGGAATGTCTTACTGTTAAATATTCTTGTTAAAACCTTGTCTGCACTCTTTATCACGTTGGTAACATTATCAATCCTTCTTTTTGGTCTTGTTGGAAATCAAGCTTATTCCATCGTCTTCATCCATTTTCTCTTCTATATTCCCACCGTTATTTTTATCCATATTCTCTTCATGCTCACCCTGATCGCCGTTGTTGAAACACATTGCTCGTTGCTTCAAGGTGTACATTCGGCGTGGAAACTCTTTAAAAAACAGTGGTTCTCCGCGTTGGAATTCAGTATGATTCTCTTCATGCTTGTGCTGGGCGCCACCGTAATGCTCAGTGTTGGTGCGTCTCTGATTTCTTTTGTATTTGGACCGGTAATCAAACAACTGTTCATTTTCAGTCCCTCTTTTGTCATCTGGTTTTCTTCTCTTTTCTTGGCGATGTGTTTTGCAGCTGTTTTTTTGACATTTGGGGGAATGGTTGTCACATTTCAATACAGCGCATGGCGAATGTTTTACGCACGAGCAGCGCATCGAATCCATGGACGCAATCCATTTGCAAAACTTTTTCGATGGCTATTTGCCTAAGCATGGTAAACAACCTAAACTATGGGGGTAATACCCCCATAGTTTTATGTCGGATATCAATCAAAGTATTGAAGACTTGTTAAAACATTCCGGTGCAACCTCTACAGACACGACTTCCACCGGCCCTTCATCAGTTCAACAAGTATTTGAAGATAAAATGGCAGAGGTTCGACTGAAAGAAAAAGAAGTCGAAGCACAAAAATTCGCTCAAAGCACGGGGGTCTCGTATGTAAATCTCAAAGGATTCCCCATTGCTCCAGAAGCCATTCGTCTCATTCCAAAAAATCAGGCTGTTCAGCTGAACACTGTCCCATTTTTGTTTACAGGACAAGAAGTTCGTCTCGCTTCCACACAACCCACAGCAGAAGCTACGCGGGAACTACTCTTCCAACTCGAAGAGCGTCTCAAAGCTCACGGAGGCGTCTATCAAATTTCTGAAGAAAGTCTTCGAGTTGCGATCAAAGCGTATGACGCTCTCCCGTTGATAAAAAAAATCGTCAAAGGTGTAAAAGTCACAGACGAAGAATTGAATCAATTTCAATCGCAGCTACATACATACGAAGATATTCAAACGATTATCGCAAAAGCAAATATCACCGATGTCATGACAATCGTTATGGCAGCAGGATTACAATTTGGCACCAGCGATATTCACATTGAAGCGGAAGAAGAAAAAATCATGATTCGATTTCGCATAGATGGCATCTTGCAAAATGTCGCCATGCTCCCACATGATATCTGGAAAAAAATCGTTGCACGTATAAAATTGATCAGCGGACTCAAAATCAATGTCACTGAACGTCCTCAAGACGGACGCTTTACCATCTTTCTCAAATCCGGAGACACGGATGTGCGTGTTTCAACGATTCCAACAACATGGGGAGAATCTGTGGTGATGCGTATTCTTAAACCAGAGGCCATCAATGTGGAATTTGAGCAACTTGGCTATCGACCTCTCGCAAAAGAAAAACTGCTCAAAGCAATCGAACGCCCATACGGAATGGTCATCACCACCGGACCAACAGGATCAGGTAAAACAACGACCTTGTATGCAATTCTAAAAAAACGCAATACGGAAGACGTAAAAATCGTCACATTAGAAGATCCAATCGAATACAAACTGGAAGGTATCAATCAATCACAAATTGATCATGCAAAACAATACACGTTTGCAACTGGTTTGCGATCCATCTTGCGACAGGATCCGGACATTGTCATGGTGGGAGAAATCCGAGATCTCGAAACAGCGGAAGTTGCCATTAATGCGGCTTTAACAGGTCACTTAATGCTTTCCACTCTCCATACCAATGATGCGGCAGGTGCCATTCCTCGCTTTCTTTCTATGGGAGTGAAACCGTTCTTACTTGCCCCTTCGCTTAATGCCATTATCGGACAACGTCTTGTAAGACGCATTTGCTCAACATGCAAAAAATCCATTCAACTGTCAACAGAAGCATTCGCATTCGTCAAACGAGTCCTATCCGAAATCCCACCAATATCAGGAGAAAAAATCGCTTCAGAATCTGAATGGCTATTTTACAAAGGAACAGGATGTACTGTATGTAATAATTCAGGATACAAAGGACGGCTTGGCATTTATGAAATTTTGATCATGAGTGATGAAATAAAAGCCGCTTTGTCAGAATCCATTTCCGAATATCAAGTACGAGAACTCGCCAAACAACAAGGAATGACCACTATGCAACAAGATGGGATGCTCAAAGTGCTTGACGGAATCACGACTGTTGAAGAACTTCTCCGTGTGGCAGGAGAAGGAGAGTAAAAATCCGCGTGTACACACGCGGTTATGGCTCGATCACAATCTTTTTGGTGATATCATCTGTTTGCATATACACGTTGTTTGTAGGGTTTATTCGACCTCCAATCAACAGCTCTGGCCATTCAACAAGTAACACTGTTTGATCGTTGACATATTCTTCGAGTGCAAGAGGATCAAGTTCTGAGGCTTTGTTTAATCGATACAAATCCACATGGACAATGCGTGTAAGATATCTGTGAGAAGTAGGATAGATATTCACAAGTGTAAACGTGGGGCTGCGAACCGGCCATTCACACCCAAGTCCCTTTGCCAAGCCTTGAACAAAAGTTGTCTTACCTGATCCAAGATCTCCGTTCAAAAAAATGACGGCTCCCCCTTTGACCGTTTGAGCAAAATCTGCAGCGATGGTTTGTGTGTGTTGAGGTGATGTAGAAATGTATTGAGTCATATTAGGCAAGTCGCATGTTTGCATCAGCCACATGGTGAAGTGGATCAACCGTCTCTCCTTTTTCGAATCGAAATGCACCAGCAATGGCAATCATAATCGCGTTATCTCCTGTAAGCGACACATCTGGGACATGAAAGGTGAGAGATGGAAACTCATATCTCAACTCAGAGGCAAGTGAGTTTCGCAACAAACGATTTGCTGACACACCTCCAGAAAGAATCACGGAACGTGGTTGAAACTGATGAACAGCTCTTCGTGTTTTTTCAACGAGTACATCGACAATCGCTTGTTGAAATGATGCGGCAATATCTGCAACCGGCAAAGACCTGCCTGCGAACACACATGATTCCACATGTTTACGAACCGCGGTTTTTAATCCAGAAAAACTAAAATCACCATCGGTCGTATGAAGCATTGGTCGAGGAAAATTGATCGCAGATGCGTTTCCTTTTATCGCAAGACGAGAAATTTCTGGACCTCCGGGATAGGACAATCCAAGCAATTTTGCCACTTTATCAAATGCTTCTCCAGCCGCATCATCTCGTGTCATCCCTATCAGTTCGTACCGACCATGATCTCTCATCAAAAGTAATTCTGTGTGTCCCCCAGACACAAGCAGACACAACGCAGGAAACATCGGCAATGGCTCGTGTATCCACACACTATACACATGACCTTCTAAATGATTGACCGCCACCAACGGTTTGTTCCAAACCCAGGCAAGTGTTTTTGCCAATTCTACTCCGATTCTGAGCGCCGGAATAAGTCCAGGTCCGGATGTCACCGCAATGGCGTCAATCCCCTTACCTGTTGTCTCGATCGATAGCTGTTTCAATAAGGGAAAAATATGTTGTGCATGTTCTCGCGCTGCCACTTCAGGAACGACTCCACCATATTGCGCATGAACCGCAATCTGTGAAGCAAGCGCTTGTTTTTCAATCACAAGACGATCCTCTTGTTTTTCAATCACCGCAAGAGCCGTTTCGTCGCACGATGATTCAATACCCAATATTCTCATACTTCGGAAGCTTATCATATTTATAAAAACCTCCAAGTCTTCTCCAACCACAAAAAATATGGTATACAAATCGCGAGAGCGTATGAGTTATTCAAGAATGGATAAGCAACATGAACTTGAAACATTAACTCCACTCCTTGCGGATCTTTTTGAAATTTCGCGAGTCTTGGATTACGAGTTCATGCAAAGCGGATTTATGAGTCAGAACTATCGAGTCAATACGTCTATTGGCTCGTTTTTTTTAAAACGCTACCGTGATCGCATCAACACCGTGATTCATGAAATTAAATTTGGAGAACAATTTTTTGCCGATCACGGATTACCGATTATTCTTCCAATAAAAGATCGGTATCAACGTGAGGCCTTCTTGTTTCAAGGATCTTGGTATTCTCTGTTTCCATTTGTTCACGGAACAAGTCCCATGCGTGAACAGATGACAGATGAACTCCTTACTTCCATCTCAACGCTCTTAGCAAAATTTCATTTGATTGGTTCTACGTTTTCCTATCGACCTTTTCAAATGATTCGCATTGGAAATAGTCGAAAATTTTTGATGGAAAATGTTGAATTAGATCGTTGGCTTTCCGTAAAAACAAGTCTGACTCAAGCCGAAGCACAGATCCAAGAACTTCTTGTTCTTAAACGCCGATTATTTGAAGCAACAACCATGACTCCTTCAGATTTTCACTTATCCTACGATTGCTTGCTTCATGGAGATTTCCAGCATTGCAACTTGTTTACAAAAAACAATGAAGTCACGCATGTGTTTGATTTGGAACGCACAGCGCTAGGACCTGCAAGTTACGAACTTGTACGTGCGATTTTTATGGATTGTTTTGAAGATGGATGGGAAGAACAAAATTTTACCGATGCGCGTCTGTATCTCAATAATTATCAAACGCATTGCACGATTTCCAAACAAGAATTTACAGAAGCAATCATGTATTATTTTTTCAACATCATCCACACATCTTGGATCGAAACAAATTATCTTATCTACGGGGTTGAACAATCATTGGCTGTTTTGGATCGACAAAAAAACAGGCTCCTCTATCTTTCAACACACGACTTACGAGAACTGAGTGAGACAATTTGGACATAAAAAAATCGGAATTTGCTCCGATAGTGTTAGTAAATCTTTACAGGATTTTGTACAAAAGCAACACCTGCATCCATATACCAACTTAAGGAAGTTGTCATGTGATTGCAAATGATTCCGTGTACGTTGACTACCTGTTCTCCCAGACACAAGTACTGCGCAGCAACATGTGCTGTTCGTTCACATTGTATGGAATGATGATAGCCAATTTTTTCATACAATTCTCGACGAACAGACGTATCTTGTGCCAACCGCCGCTGATATTTCTTCTCTCTAAAAATTTCGTTTGCGCGCTCAAACGCGTGCTGCGAAAATCCGGGAAACTGTTCTGAAAACGTCGTCACGCGCCAATGAGCAGGACAATCATCCACGATTGCGTCTTTTGATCCTTCCACATTCGTACGAAACGTTTCAAGAGATACGTTCAATGCGGCTCGCAATTCAGGAAGATCGCCTTCATGATCCGCAAGAAGGATGATGATCTTCACATTCGGGAGAAATTGTTCAAGTTCCAACAGGAACGGTTTGTGTTTAAGATACAGAAGCGGTAATCCGTTTCTCAAATCTTTGTACGTATACTTCCCATCTTCATAGGAATAATCCGGACACACAGGAACAAACACATATGGTGTCCGTTCAAAAAGCGCACAGCCGAGTCTGTATAAAAATCGTCGACCGATCACCATGGAACCGCACATGGAAACAATCCGGCGGAGCACGCGCATAGTGGCATTGACTTGTTGAGGGATGACCCCGTTCGTTCGTGCATACTGTTCGAGTCCACGTTGAACACGCTTCCACACATCTCTTCTCATGTCGAACTCCCAAAATTTGCTTTGAAAAACTCACGCAAACCTCCTTTCAGGTGCGTACGTACACAATGACAGAACCCCAAGCTCTCGTCAATGAGAACCCGATGACAGACCCGATTGCACACGCATGAGTTACTAGACCTGTTGCCAAACACTCTCTTCGTGTTTATACTTACACTAAGTATGAAACATCATTCATCGTCACAACATATCAACGTTGCCGTTGATGCCATTGTTTTCACAATAAAAACTGATGCACTCCAGGTCTTGTTGATTGAAATGAAAAAGAAACCATTTGCTGAACAATGGGCTGTTCCAGGTGGGTTACTATCAGAAACAGAAACAACCGCAGAAGCTGCCAAACGCGTTTTGCAAGAACAAACGAGTGTGGAAGATACATATCTTGAGCAACTCATGACGTTTGATGAGATTCATCGCGATCCTTCTGGTCGTGTGTTGAGCGTCGCCTATTTTGCCCTCTTCCCTGATGCAGACATCACCTTGACCACTACAGAAAAATACAACGACGTACGTTGGTGGCCGATGAAAAAACTTCCCAAACTTGCTTACGATCACAAATGCATGATCGAAATTGCCATCGAACGTCTTACGTTCAAAATCCAATACACCAACATTGTTTGGAGCCTACTTCCAACAGAATTCACCCTCACTCAACTCCAACACGTGTACGAAGTCATCTTAGACAAGCCACTCGATAAACGAAATTTCAGAAAACGGATTCTCGCTTTGAACCTCATTAAGCCGACAGGAAACAAACAACAAGGTGAAGCTTATCGACCGGCTGATCTCTACCGTTTTAAACACAAAAGCCTAGAATACGTTGAAATATAAGAAAGGGATCAATTCCCCTAATGGTTGACAATAGGCTGAAATACGGGTAAAAAAAAGTTCCTGTCACAAGGAGTTATGATGAATATCAAGACAAAAGTGGCTCGAAACCCGTGTTTGCTCTTTTGGGGACGTGTGTTCGTAGCGACAAAAATTCTTTCGGCGATTGCTGTCTTGTTTTACGCTCATCGTGGCGTTGGACTCGATAGTGTGTACTATCTCAGCATTGTCTGGTCGATCACTTCGCTGGTCACCGAAGTACCTTCCGGTTATCTTGCCGATCGGATTGGTCGCAAACGCACACTGCTTCTTGGCGTTATTCTCTTGTTCATTTCACATTTGATGACCCTCTTTGCATATGGATTTTGGGAATTTTCCGTTTCAATCATCTTCCTGTCAGCATCGTTTTCTTGTTTTTCCGGAACCGAAGAAACGTTATTCAACCTGTTGCCAAGTAAGCTTGTAGTCGAAAAAAGTCAGATTCGAGCGAAAGCTGTTTGAGGAAACCATAGGGAACTCTGCAAAAATCCCTATAGGAACAGCAGAGTTATTTCGAAGTTTTCGCCACGTCGCTCGCGAGCGACGTGGCTTGTAGC
>CAYIPP010000002.1:0-24622 GCA_964365355.1 uncultured Gammaproteobacteria bacterium | reverse complement strand
CATTGAGCAGGATGCAGATGTGGTGCTATTTATTTATCGTAAAGCTGCAGATAGAAATTATCAGATTGAAGACATTCCTCCTGAGGAACGCAATATTGCTGAAATTCATATTGCAAAACATCGAAATGGACCCACGGGAAAAGTCAGACTTTTTTTTGAAGGAACGCGCGCCACATTCCTCAATCTTCAAACTCGACCTGGATCTTCAGCTCAACATTTACCGTCCAAAGACATGAATCCATCCGGATTTGCTCCTCTGGCCATCCCCCAACCAGCATCAAACACACTTCCTCCCCCACCTATTGATCCAAACCCTAGAGGGGTTATACTACAGAAGCTCGCATAACCATTCATGCACAACAGACCTTATGTTCTCAAAACTCAAACACATTAAAGACATGCGTTCTCAAGCCAAACACATGGAATCAGAGCTTGGAAAAATCACTGCGGAAGGTTCTGCTGTTTGGAACAAAGTCAAAATGGTTGTTGATGGAAATCGTAACATTCAGTCTATCAACATTGACGAAGAACTTTTACAACCCTCAGAAAAGAAAAAACTCGAAGAGGCCTTAGTCGAAGCCCATAAAGACGCACTCAAAAAAATGCAATTTGCTCTGGCGAAAAAACTTCAAGAAATGGGTGGACTCGACGCGCTTAAAAACATAGGTGCGTAAAGGGACAAATTGTCATGCGAAAATTTCCTGAACCCATTTCGAATCTTGTTGCCGCATTTTCGCAACTACCAGGCGTTGGGCCCAAAACCGCTCTTCGGTACGTTTACTTTTTATTAAAACGTCCAACAGCAGATTTAACTATGATGGCACAAGCCATCACTCAATTAAGCGAACGCATCCAAGTGTGTCCTCGATGTTATACCTACACACAACGTGACTCTTGTGAAATCTGTGAAAATATAAAACGCAACTCATCCATTTTATGTGTTATCGAAGAACCGCGTGACATTGCCACCATCGAATCAACCGGTTTGTATCATGGGTTGTATCACGTACTTGGAGGAACATTAAATCCACTTGAAGGGATGACACCGGAAACCTTGAGAACCAAAGAGTTGCACAATCGTATTGAGCGTGATCCAACGATTCGAGAAATTATTTTAGCCTTTTCTCCAACAACACAAGGTGAAATGACGATCTTGTACTTACACAAACAACTGGCGCCACTTGGAAGAACCATTTCTCGCCTTGCCCGTGGATTACCTGTTGGCGCCACTCTTGAATTTGCCGATGAAATTAGTTTGGGTGATGCCTTCAAAGGCAGACATGGAATATAATATTTGAGATAATTCGTTGAGCTCCTCGCAATGACGTGTCAGTGAGTTTTGCAACGGTCTCACCCAAGAAAAACACCCATCTGTTGATGGGTGTTCGTGTAAAAAAAACGTCAATTGTTGGACGATGAGATAAAGCCACCAGCTTGAATAGTCCACAAATTCTTATACAGTCCGCTCTTCTTCTCAATCAACTGTTGATGAGTTCCCTCATCAACCACCTGACCATCTTCCATCACGAGAATACGATCCATCTCCATGATCGTGGACAAACGATGCGCGATCACGATAGTCGTTTTGCCTCTCATCAATTCATGAAGAGCTAGCTGAATGAACTGTTCGGATGCTGAATCCAGAGACGAAGTTGCCTCATCAAGAAGCAGAATCGGTGCATCTTTCAGAATCGCTCGAGCAATCGCAATCCGTTGTCGTTCGCCACCTGAAAGTTTGACACCGCGTTCACCTACGTAGGTATCGTATCCATTTTGCAACTCTTGGATAAACGTGTGGCATTGAGCTTTCTTTGCCGCGGCGATCACTTCCTCGTTGGTTGCGTTACGACGACCATACCGAATGTTATCCATCACGCTTCGATGAAACAAGAGTGGTTCTTGTGGCACAGCAGCAATCTGTTCACGCAAACTCTCCTGCGTCACCTTTGCAATGTTCTGATTACCAATAAGAATCTTCCCGCGTTCAATGTCATAGAATCGCATCAACAGTTTTGTGATGGTTGACTTGCCTGCTCCCGAAGGCCCAACAAGCGCAATCTTTTCACCAGACTTTATGGTGAGATTCAATCCCTTCAACATACGGCGAGTCTTATTGAAGCTGAAAAAAACGTTTTGAAACTCAATACATCCGGTTTGAACATCAAGCGGCTTTGCTCGGTAGGCATCCACTACATCCGGTTGCTGATCCATAATCGCAATCATTTCACCAGCGTCTGAAAACGCGTCGTATGTCGCTCGAATAATACGACCGAGATCCCAAAGTTTACCAAACATCCCAACTAAGTATCCCTGAATCAAGGCAAAGTCACCAATCGTCAAAATTCCTTGTTGCCAATACTCAATGGCGAAATACATCAGTGCAAATTCAATCACGAACATCAGCCCCACCTGAACACTATCTGCCACCTCACCCAAATTCCATGTACACATGATCATGCGACGCAGACGCTCCGTCACTTCCGCATACACACCACGTTCATAGTTCAATCCCGTAAACAGTTTCACGGTAATGGCATTGGTAATTGAATCAGACAAGACACCTGTTGCTTCAGAGTCAAGTGCAACTTTCTTTTCATTATATTTTGCTTTCCAAAGACCAAACCACACATTAAAGATGGCAAACACGATCGTCCAGATCAGAAGAATCACCGCAAGCATGTAGTGTCTGGTGTAAAGCACGAACAAATTTCCTACTAATGTGATGAGCAACGGCGTGTATTGAAATTGAATTTGATCATTCAAATTTTCATAGGCACGCTCAAGTCGACCAACTTTGCGAACCAATGATCCGGCAAAATTATCGAGAAAGAATTTGTAAGACTGTGTATGAAGTTTTTCATGAGCATCTTGGACAATATCTGTCATGACGCGTGGCTGAAGCCAGTTATGGACAACTGCCATCGTGCGCCACAAGATCCAACCGATTCCATGCAGAAGAAGAACCGTCATCAGTGCACCCACGAGTGCATCTTGTAATCCACCAGGATCAACAACAGCAGAACCTGTAAGAATGTCAAAGAACTTTTTGTAGTAAATCGGAACGATGACGTTTGCTATTTCCGCAATCGAAATAGCAAACAAGATGTATCCAAATGCGAGTTTGTGTTTGCGCAGTTGCTTCCACATCGTCCGAAATACTTGTTTCGCACTTACGTTCATAAGTTTTCCTCTTAAACGAGTTGTGTTAGTGCAGACACTAGTTGTCTGCTGCGGTGATCTATAAAAAAATCACCGCGTTTAGGCGGCGATTTGATCAATTTTGATCTTTGTGAAAGGTTGTCGATGACCGACATTACGTCGATATCGAACTTTGCGCTTGTACTTGATCACAGAGACTTTCTCTGCACGACCTTGTTCAAGCACGGTTGCTTTCACTTTTACGCCACCAACAGTGGGTGTGCCCACTTTTGTATCTTTGCCTTCAGTATCGGATACCAAAAGCACATCAAATTCAAGAGCTGAGCCAACTTCAAGAGGAAGCTTCTCAACATTCAGTAGTTGTCCTTCAGAAACAACATATTGTTTTCCCCCAGTTTGAATGACGGCGATAGTGCTCATAGTGTGGCGTTGAACGCGGCTCCTACGCTCTTTGGCGAGTGTGCCTGCGATGAATTAATGCCGAGATATTACTCATTCTTCCAATGCATGTCAAGCGCATCACCCACATGTAATTGCTGCGTCTGAACCATACCTGCCGGAACTTCCAATACACGATTCACGTTGATTGGCGATGTATACAGCGTCACAGCCGGTTCTTCTGGCAACGCATGTTCTGTGATCCCCACAATCGTCTGATCCTCCATCCACACAAAATCAATCGCAAACCGCATTCCCTTCATCCAAAAAACTTGATCATGTTTTTGAGAAAAAACAAACAACATCGACTGCGGCATTTGACGATCCGATAAACCCTGAACCTGCTCCATGTGTGTATCGGCAACATCCGCAGTTTCAACAAATCCATTCGGAAATTGAATTTCCACTGTTTCAGCTTGAACATGATCTTCAACAGAAGTTTGATCGTTTTGAGCGACAGATGTGAAGGATACAACTATCACGGCAATCAGAAGCGTCACGAATCCACAACCAACAATGAGCAACACTCGCTTCATACATCTCGTTCTTTTTGAACCAAGATGAGCGCGGCGATGAGCATCATAATTCCAAGAAAAATCAATGCGACCAGTTTCTGTCGACTCTGCAAAAAAAGTGTATTCACACCAAATGCCGTTGCCACAAATACATACGTGAACACAATTCTGTGTTGTCCCCATCCCACATCAAGCAATCGATGGTGAAGGTGCTTCCGATCACCTTGAAAAATCTTTCGTATTCCTCCTGTTTTCCAACGACGCACAATGACCCACATTGCGTCTAGCAATGGAATTCCCAACACGAGTAGCGCTGTGACAAGTTTTCCTCCGGAAATAATCGCCAGCGTTCCAAGCGCAAAGCCCACAAACGTACTTCCTCCTTCTCCCAAAAAAATAGAAGCCGGGTGAATATTCCAGAAGAAAAATCCCAGAAGTGCGCCGATCACCACCGCTGACAATACTGACACATCCGGTTGATAATAAGCGGCCGTGAGAGCAAGAAGCATAATCATCAATACACCAATGGTACTGACACTTGTTGCCAAACCATCCAACCCATCCAAAAATTTTGTTGTATACATCACCGCCATCATCCACAGAAATACCAGCAGATCCGATTGCCATGTAGTCAGCAACAATACACCACCAAACGGATTTGTTAATTTCTCCACTCCGATTCCTGCCAGAACCAACATCAGCGCAGCAAGAACAGGCGGCCAAATGGAAATCCACGGAGGTAAATCAAAACGATCATCGAGCGCGCCACCAATCATCAACATCAATCCACCCAGTAAAAATCCCAGGTAATGTAACGTGGAAATCAAACCCGAAGTTAAGGTATCAGAAACAACCAAGAGCAACACGACACAAACGAGCACCGCAAGATAAATCGACAAACCACCCAATCGAGCTGTAGGTCGAGTATGAATACTTCGTGCGGATGTTGATCGATCCACAAGACCACCTCGAAAGGCGAATTGTTTGACAAAGACCGTCACGATAAATGAAATGCCAAATGCGAGCATTCCCCAAAAAAGGAGTTGAGTCGTCATAATTCTGGTGCATGTTCAATGCGCATTCCTCCTGATTCCAACACAATCGTATCACGTCGTTGTACTTGATCTTTTAACAAGGCATCCGCAATCGCATTATCCACTTCTTCCTGAACGACTCGCCGTAGTGGTCGAGCGCCAAAAATCGGATCATAGCCTTTTTGGGCCAATGTCTGAATGACATCCTCAGACGCACGAAAATACATTCCCTTCGCTTCCAAACGCTCAGCAACCGATGCAATCATTCTACGCGTAATCTCCACAATCTCCTCTTGCGTAAGTGGAGTAAACACAATCACTCCATCAAATCGGTTTAACAATTCTGGACGATAGATACCTTGCAATTCTTGTTCGAGCAAGTGCGTCTTTATTTGATCAGATGATTCTTGATTCTTCACCGCTTCTTGAATATACGATGTACCCGCGTTTGAAGTCGCGATCAAAATGGTATTGGTAAAATCGATCGTTCGTCCCGCAACATCCGTCAATCGTCCGTCATCAAACACTTGTAAAAATACATTCAACACCCTTGGATCTGCTTTTTCAAATTCGTCTAATAAAATCAGCGCGAATGGTTTTTGTCGAACGGCTTCCGTCAACAATCCTCCTTCTGATGAACCCGGAACGCCAATTAATCGAGAAATACTCTCAGGCTGTTGATATTCAGACATGTCCAAACGAATCATTGTGTCTTCACTGCCAAAATACGATTCTGCAACTGTTTTGGCCAGTTCTGTTTTCCCCACCCCGGTTGGACCCAAAAAAAGAAATGCGGCAATTGGACGTTTTTGACTTTGCAATTGTGTTCTTGCTCGTCGAAGCGCAGAGGCAATGGCGTTGACCGCTTCGGTTTGACCAACAACCCTCCTATGTAGACGTTCTTCCAAATGCAATAAAATATCTTTTTCATCTTCTGCCACACGCGTTGTTGGAATTCCGGTTTTTTCTGCTATCACCTGTTCTACGTCCTCAAACGTGACGAGCGCGTTTTCTCCTCGCTGTTTGGCAACCATTTGTGCGACTTCACGCGCAACTTCAATAGCTTTTTTTGGCAAGAATGATTCATGGAGAAATCGATCTGTCAGTTGCACAATCGTTTCAATGGAAAGATACGTAAACGAAACCTTGTGCTCGGCCTCAATGCTCAGTGCTTTCGATTCTAAAATCTGGATCGCTGCATTTGGTTCCGATTCCACAATCGGGACTTTTTCAAACACACGACCCAGTATCGATCGTTCAACCGAAGAGGTGTATCCTTGCGGTGTTGTTGTTGCAATGACAAACGTTCCACTTCGAGACAACACATCCACAAACGTATTCGCCAGTTCGCCGTTCAGTTGATCAACATCGTTCAAAGCCAAAATAATATTTCTGGATTTGATTACTTCGGACAGAATTTGGAGTAAGCGTTCTTGGGCTTCTTGTGATTCAACGCCTGCAATAAGATGTGGCAATGAAATTCTCACCAAACGTTTGTCTTGCAAAATACTTGGTACGCGTTCTTCGACCATCAGAGCGGCCACACCTTCCAAGATTGTCTGTTTCCCCACACCTTCGGAACCGACCAACACGACACTCTGTCGTCCACCTTCGATCACACGAAAAATATCTTCCAGCTCCTGTTCGCGACCGATAAGCAATTCTGTGTATCCGTTCACCGCCGCTGTTGTGAGATCTTCAGAGAACCTATCCAGGGTAGGCGTTGCTATGGAAGTCATGGACCGATTCATTGCACCGGTTGGTTTTCGCAGCGCAGCACGACGAAATTGATCATACCGTTGTCGCATTTGCTCGTGAATGCGCACCCACGCCACCATATTGGCAAATTGTTCTGCACGGACTCCTTGATCAAAAAACAATTCTTGAATGTAGGGATCATGTTGAAATGCTTCAAAAAAAACTTCGATCGGATGAACTGCCGATTGGTCATGCATAAACGAGCTCACAAACGAAGAACTCAGTGTTTGTTCCGCAGACTCAGATAAGGTTGTTTGTTCTGCCAGTTGTCGAGACGCAAGACGTCGACTCAGCGGATCTTTGATGTTGTCAAAATCTACTTGCAATCGACTAATCACGGCTCCCACATGCTCATGGGGAAATGAGCTAATGAAAAGATGCAACGGATCCAACGTTGCATGACCAAACTGTCTGGCAAGTCCAAATGCTGCATCAATAATTTCTAAGGCTTGCGGATCAAACATGCGTGAACTATCAAGCGCTATACCTACTTCTTCGAAGCTGATCACTGGCATCGGTGTACCAATCGCCCGTTGAGGCAGCTTCATCTTTTTTTGACTCATCTGCATCACATGTGAAACAAACAGCATGACAAACAGGAATCCAAGACTCAAGAAAAAAAATGCCGGATTGGGTGAAATAAAAGAAAAATCATCAAAAAATCCAATCACCAGAAAGGTGAGGATGGCACATCCAGTCAACACCAAAAAGCATACGCCAACAAACGTTTCCGCTTTTTTTTGCCTTGTCCGTTTTTCAATAGCCAAGACGGACAATTCACGCGCCCACGCGTAGGTTTTCTGATCAAGAACAACAAAAAATCGTGCCATAATTAAACAAGTGACTGAGCATGATACATAAATCCCAACACCACAAACACCGGCAAGACCAAGTAGACACAACAAAGAACGATGAGCGCACAGGCAAACACGATCACCCCGATGCCTCTCAACACAATCGAAATCAGACGAACAAAAAAACTGATCATACGTCCAGTAACTGAATCATCTCCATACATGGGAACAAACAAATTTTTCATCCACAAGCGAAGCGCGAGTTGTTTCTGCATTGTTGAGACCGTGTGCATTGACCACAAAATGACATCCATCAAACCTCGGCCATACCACCAGACCGGCAAACCAATGACACGTATGATCATGAGTTGAAGTATCATAATGCATTCAGTTTATCATAAAAACAGAGTGCAGACACTCTGTTGTATTCCTTTAGGTTTCTCGTTCCAACCAGGATCGTAACGATCGCATCAGTGTTAAATAAAACATCAGATTATGTATGGTGGCCAGACGATAAGCAAGCAATTCTTGTGTAGCAAACAGGTGTCGCAAATACGCCGAACTCAGCTGTGTACAAACCTCACAGGAGCATCGTCTGTCAATCGGTGAATCATCAAATTGAAACTGTGTATTTGAAATCCGCTTGATCGAATAAAATGTTGGATCGAACACCTTGTTTGCCACTTGAGCAAAATCGATTGTTTCCGGATCTTCATTCCAAACAAACAGTGTTCCATGACGTGCGTTTCTGGTTGGAATCACACAATCGAACATATCCACACCTACTGAATGGTAATACACAATTTCTTCGGGCATCCCTCCACCCATAAAATATCGTGGTTTGTTCTCTGGAAGAAACTGAGTGGTGAATGCTGTGTAACGATAACAATCTTTTTTTGGTTCTCCAACAGACAATCCACCAATCGCATATCCGTCAAATTCGATATCCACTAACCCTTCTGCCGATTGCCGTCGCAAATCTTCATGTGTTCCACCTTGAACAATGCCGAATAATGCCGATCGATGAGAGGCATCTTTTCCTGCTTGCAAGCGCACGAATTCATCTTTCGAACGCTGTGCCCAACGCAACGATCGATGCATCGCATCGTCATACCGTTCTTTCGTTGAATCTCCAGCAGCCACATCATCAAATTGCATCCATATATCTGCACCAATCTCCTTTTGCATTTGCATGGAGAGTTCTGGGGTCAGATGAATACGGGAGCCATCAATAGGTGATTGGAATGTCACACCATCTTCCGTAATGTTGTTTAATCGAGACAAGCTAAAGACTTGATAACCACCGCTATCGGTCAACAGTGGTTTATCCCAATGCATAAAGCGATGAAGCCCTCCCAAACGTTTCATCGCCTCCAAACCAGGACGCAACATCAAATGATAGGTATTCGACAATACAATCTGCGCATCGATACGTTCCATGTCAAGACTCGATAAAGATTTTACCGCTCCTTTTGTGGCAATGGGCATGAAAAATGGCGTTTCAAGAACACCATGAGCTGTGGTGAGCTGACCACGTCGAGCATTCCCTTTTGTCTGAAGAGTTGTAAACATACTTTTTTGCTACCAATGAACATCTTGTTTCTACTCGCCATTTCCTTCTTTTAATTTCAATTCTTCAAATAAATGACGTTGATGCTTATCAAGTTTTTTTGGAGTGACAACATGGACAATCACCAATTGATCTCCAGAACCCCGTGAACTTTGAACCCCTTTTCCTCGCAAGCGAAACTGTGTCTCTGATTGAGTCCCGGATGGGATCTTTAATTCCACACGTCCATCAACGGTTTCAATTTCAATCGTGTCACCGAGCGCTGCCTGTGTAAACCCAATGCGTGCTTCTGAATACAAATCAAATCCCTCGCGTGCAAATCGTTTATCTTGTTTAACAAACACACGAACAAACAAATCACCTGGCTGGCCACCTTTGATAAATTCTCCTTCTCCACGAACACGCAGTATGGCTCCATGTTCAACCCCCGCAGGAATCGTCACATGAAGTGTTTTTTGTTTTCGTTCCACTGCGCTTCCATGACAGCTGGTGCAGGTCTTTTTTGGAATTTCTCCAGATCCGGAACACTGTGAGCACGTATGTTTACTTTGAATAGTTCCCAAAATCGTTCGTTGAACACTCACCTCAACGCCAGATCCCTTGCATGTCTTACAGGTTTCCATCTCTGTTCCAGGCTCACCACCCGTTCCCACACATCGTTCGCAAGCGGATAATTTTGTCACAGAAATCGTTTTTTCGACACCAAATACGCTGTCACGAAATGCGATCTCAGCATCAATCTGGATGTCATTTCCTCGAGGCGTACGTTGTTGCCGACTACCAAACATATCTCCAAACATATCTCCCAAATCTTCAAACCCAAACCCACCGCCTTGAAAACCAGAAAACCCACCGAATCCTTGCCCAGCGTTTCCATATCCTCCTTGTTCAAAAGCTGCTGATCCAAATTGATCATACTGCGCGCGTTTCTTCTCATCACCCAACACCTGGTAGGCTTCATTAATCTCTTTAAATTTCGCCTCATCCCCACCCTTTTTATCCGGATGATGTTGATGGGCCAGCTTACGAAACGCCCGCTTAATTTCCTCTTGAGAGGCCGATTTTGAAATTCCTAGTAATTGATAATAATCTTTTGGCATAAACAAATATTCATCTCATCTATCAGTACAAAATATTAGCCTGATTCATTGATTTTTTCAAGTGATGAGCAGTATGGGGGTCAGGTCGGGTTCTGTGCTTTTCCATATTTTCCTCGGCTAATTCTACCGACCACTGATCGTTCTAACCCTACATACTTTGCAATTTCAGTTGTCAGGTAACCACACCTAAATCTCGCAAATACAATTGCATCATTTCGTTCTTGCTGCGACATTTCATTCTGAAAAATCTCCTCAAGGGATGGTCGCCCAACCATACGTTGATCGCGTGGTAGTTCTTTTTTCTCTTCTGAACCATTTGTCTTCTCCCAAATCCAATCCACAAATTGTTGACTTCCAAGGATCACTCCCTCTTGAACCATGATGAATGGTGACTGTTTTTCCATATCTCTTTGAACAAAACAACGAAATTGTTTTTGAGCTTCGACTCTTTTTTTTGAAAACAAATCAAGTGTGTCACACACATACAACCATTTCGGAGTCTTAATCATTCCGACCGTTGCACGAAAACTACTCCATTTCCAAAATTCAGCCCGATCCACAAGATAGGCATTCACCGGATTATTCACAATATATCGAACCACTTCAAGAAGATGCGGTTCCTTTTCAACAAGAATCGCTTTGTATCTCCCTTGAAGAAGATGACCAGCACGATTGTGACGTACATTAAAACGTTGTGTATAATTTCCATTTATATCTCGCATGGCGTTCGACAAATTGCCTTCTGGAGTTTCCAAAAGCAGATGGTAATGATTATCCATCAAGCAATAAGCATGACAAATGAGATGATAAAATTCGATGCAATGTTCTAGATTTTTTAAAAACGCTAAACGATCTTGATCGGTGAAAAAAATATTTTGATTTGCATTTCCACGTGAAAATACATGATAAAATGCACCTGGATATTCAATGCGTAATGGTCTCGACATAGTAAAATAGTATACAAAAAAACACATAACCCGACCTGACCCCAAAAAAAACGAACGGGGCGGATCAAACTCAACCCCGTTCTCTTTTCTTATTCGTCTTTTTTTTCTGTAAATTCTGCGTCAACCGGTTCGTCTTTTTTCTCTTCGCTTTTTGTCTGATTCTCAGCAGCGCTTTGTTGTTCGTACATTTTTGCTCCTACTTTTTGTGCTGCTTCTGAGAGTTCATCCGCTGCTTTTCTAATTGCTTCGTGATCATCACCATCTTTCACCTTTTTCAAAACTTCGATTTTGTCTTCTACGGCCTTTCGTTCTTCTGCGGTCACTTTATCACCAGCGTCTTTCAACATTTTTTCCGATGTATAAATCATGGTTTCTGACAAATTCTGATGTTCGACTTTTTCTTTTTGTTTTTTATCATCTTCGGCATGTGTCTCTGCATCACGTTTCATGCGTTCAATTTCTTCATCCGATAATCCGGTAGATCCCTGAATAGTAATGTTTTGCGTTTTTCCGGATGCTTTGTCTGTTGCGGACACATTGAAAATGCCGTTTGCATCAATATCGAACTTGACTTCGACTTGCGGAACACCACGAGGCGCCGGTGGCATGCCGGACAAAATAAATCGTCCCAACGTTTTATTTCCATTTGCCATTTCACGTTCACCTTGAAGTACATGAATTTCTACAGTTGTTTGATTATCAGCTGCCGTGGAAAACACTTGAGATTTGGATGTTGGAATCGTAGTGTTTCGCTCGATCAATTTTGTCATCACCCCACCAAGTGTTTCAATACCAAGTGAAAGCGGAGTGACGTCAAGCAGCAATACATCTTTGACTTCACCTTGCAGCACACCCGCTTGAACCGCCGCACCAAGGGCGACGACTTCATCCGGGTTCACACTGACATTTGGTTTTTTTCCAAAAAATTCTTCAACCATTTTTTGCACAAGCGGCATGCGTGTCATTCCGCCAACCATCACGATTTCATCAATCTGACCTTTTGCTAATCCAGCATCTTTTAATGCAGCCTCAACCGGTTTCATTGTCTTGTGAACCAAATCACCACATAATTCTTCCAGTTTTGAACGAGTCAGTGTCAACACCAAATGTTTTGGACCATTGGCGTCAGACGTAATGAATGGTTGATTGATTTCTGTTTGTTGTGCCGTGGACAATTCAATCTTTGCACGTTCAGCTGCATCTTTTGTGCGTTGCAACGCAAGCGCATCTTTTGACAAATCCACACCTTCTTGTTTTTTAAATTCATGCAAGATCCAATCGATGATCAGACGATCAAAGTCATCACCACCTAAGTGGGTATCACCATTGGTTGATTTTACTTCGACGGTATCTTCGGACACATCCAGCACAGACACATCGAAGGTTCCACCACCTAAGTCATAGACCATGATTTGTTGACCCTTCTTTTTATCAAATCCATAGGCAAGCGCCGCAGCTGTGGGTTCGTTGATAATACGTCGAACATTCAATCCGGCAATTTCTCCGGCAACTTTTGTTGCAGCGCGTTGTGCATCATCAAAATATGCTGGAACCGTAATAATCGCTTCTTCAATTTTTTCTCCAATTTGTTCTTCTGCATCAGCTTTTAATTTTTGCAGAACCATGGCGGAAATTTCTTCTGGTGTATATTCTTTGCCTTCCAGTTTTACTGCCACACCATCACCGTGTTTGACGATTTCATAGGGCATGACTTCTTTATCGCGTTGAATCTCCGCATCATCCCATCGTCGCCCAATCAAACGTTTGATGGAGTAGAGTGTGTTATGTGGATTTGTAATGGCTTGACGTTTTGCTGGAAGTCCCACAAGTCGCTCGCCACTTTTTGCAATCGCAATCACAGATGGTGTTGTCCGTGCACCTTCTTTATTTTCAATCACCTTTGGCTGACCACCTTCGATCACTGCCATGCATGAGTTTGTTGTTCCAAGATCAATACCGAGAATTTTTGACATAGGGATAAATACGTTTTCTAATTTGTTGTTAACTTATAAAGCAGACACAATCACTTTTGCCGGACGAAGAATACAGTGTTCTCGTTTCCAGCCACGCTGCAATACATCCAGAATAATTCCAGGAGGTGATTCTTCACGTGATTGTTCAGAGGAGGCCTCGTGTTGATGTGGGTCAAATACATCTCCAATACTTCCAAACGGCTCAATTCCCATTTCTTTCATCACACTCTCAAATTGTGTTCGGACATGCAAAATACCTTGGAGCCAGCTCTCTGTTTTTGCATCCAATCCTTCGGGCTTAAATCGAAGCGCTTGATCGAAATTATCAAGAACAGGAATCAACTGTCGTGCGGTTTGTTCAAGGGCTGATTGATACATCCCTAATCGTGCAGACGATACTTCTTTTTTCAAATTGTCGTAGTCAGCTAACGCACGTTTCCATCCTTGGAGATAGTCCGCACAGGACGTACACGGGTCATGTTGTACATGTTCAACTTCATTGTTGTTTTCTTCATCGCTCATAGAGATCCAAAATTAATTCTTTTGCTTGTTCGATCAAGGCAATATTGCGCCCGTAATCCATACGAAGTGGCCCAATCAAACCAAGTAATCCTTCATACGAATTTCCGACGTGATATTTTGTCACAATGGTCGTGATATGTTGTCCAAATGGATTTTGTGATCCGATATAGACAACCGTTTGATCTCCGATCACATGATAAATCTCAGACATCACTTCTTCAAATTGATCAACCAGAGCAGAAACAGATCGCAAGAGTTCAACATCTTCAAAATCTGGCTTAGTTAATAAATTGGAAACGCCAATATAATAACCAACATCTGGATCGATCGCAACGATTGCGGTTTCACCAGAGGCATCAACAAGACGTTTTGCAACACAACGTACTGAGGATCCAAATGAATCATCCGATAAAGTTGATGAATCAAACGTGGAATCAATGGGTTGCTTTTCAGATTCGACAACGTGCTGCAAGTAATAGACATAAGCCTTCTCTGTTGGAATGCGTCCACCAGATGTATAAGGATGGCGCAGATATCCTTCTTGTTCCAACCATGCCATTTCGTTTCGAATCGTCGCAGAAGAAACGTCGAGTTGATGACGATCCATAAGCTGCTTCGAACCAACCGGCTCAGCCGATTGGATATAATCTTCAATAATCAGACGTAATATTGTTTCTTTTCGTGGATCTAACATAGATTAGCACTCTAGATTATAGAGTGCTAATTAGGCTTGTCAAGTCAATCGTTCTCTTGCCGAAATCAATTGTTGTTTTAGCGCCTTGCCTTGCTGCAATTGTACTCGATGTCCAGGGATAGTCACGCCAGAGAGCTGCCAAAGTTCCAGAGTGAATCGATCAATCAGTTTATGTTGATGATTTGATTCATCTGAAACCACGTACCGTTGATTCTCCAAATCATAGTGCTTCACAATCCACGCCACCCGATCGAAGCTTGGAGGTTCTAAATCTTGTCTCCAAACTTTTACATGATCACCAGAAGAAAACTGTGGAGGAATCTGCTCTTCGATTTCTTTTAAACCCATTCGTGCCACCCAAAATTCATGACGAGCAAGTTCTTGTTCCAATTCCTTTGTTGACTCTCCTGCACGCCGTAACTGTTGAATACGTTGTTCCAACAAAGGAATTTGTTGCTTCCATCGCTCAATACGTTTCGGTGTTATTTCCGTCAAAGAAACATCGACAACGTTTTTATAGAGATAAGAACGATCTACCCCTTGCTTGCCAATCGTGTGTACGATCGCTGAAATATCATCGGCTTTGGCTCGAGCATCCGTTCCACGCAAAGACATCTGTTCTGCTGCTGTTTGAATAGACCGTTCCGCAGCTTGATCATTGTTTTGAGACGCCAGCGTATACGCCAACTTCCCTTCTTTTAATTGATCCGAAACCCCATCGGAGACAAGGAGCAGTCGATCGCCTAGTTCGACATCTCTACTTTGTATATCAATCTCCAGAGCTTTCATACCACCAATCGAGCGAGTGAGCTGATGACGATATCGAAAAAATGGTCTCAATGAGTCCGGTAAATCATCAATCGAGGACACTTGATCGATGGATGTCGCTTGCTCTGTTGTGATCGTTCCGTTGTTAATTGCTTCTGCCAGTAAACTGTCGTCTTGTGTCAAACGGATGAGTGTTTTTCCACGTTGGAGATAAATGCGGCTATCACCAACATTTGCAAAAAATGCGCGTTGAACTCCTCCTGGCATTTCAACAAGTTTTAAGACGGAAGCCGTTGTTGCGGCAGTACCTGACCATCTGTGTACACTTGATCTCTGTTGCAAGCTCACATTGGCTTCAATAAGCGTATTTTGTAATTCAGATCGGACAAGTACTGCTATAAGCACGCTCTGTCTCTGTAGATCCAAATGCCGATTATTTACAATGCGCTCAATTTGTTCATCAAGTTGTTGACCAAGTTTTTCGTCCGTGAGTCGAGCAACTTCGTACGCAGCTTCATGTCCAAATGTTGTCGAAACGCCATCCGCAACCAAAAATAAACCTTTTTCAGGATCATGCAATTTTACATCTTCACAGGTTTCTTTTCGCTCTAAATTTCCAACTTCAACCAATCCTGTCACAGATGGTTCACCAACATTCACCCAAGTTGGTGGTTTCTCCGACGATTTTATCACATCAAATTTTCTAGAAAATTCCGCTTGCATAGAGTTACACAAACTGTTGTTTTCCTATTTTTCCCCATGCGCGTTTTTGTATTTTGTGTTTCGACAACAATTCTGAAAATTTTTCCGCACTGAGATAATTTGGAATAATTACATAATCCGCACCAAGTTCATAACACGTTTGTGCTTCATCTTGTGAATGCACAGACACAACCACGACACCATTAAATTGTTTTGTCGAAAGATACACAAGCAAATTTGTACTCACAATCACGTCAGGAATCGTTGAGATAATCATCCTCGCCTTTTCTGCTTGGACTTGTTCCAACAAAACTTCATCTCCCGCATCGCCATACACGTGTGGTTCATGCATCTCTGAGAGCTCTTGAATCACATGCGGATCAAAATCGACAATAAGGAAAGAGTGCTTGAGCGCTTTTAATGAATCAAGTAACACTCGACCGATCGGATAATACCCAAAGAGCAAAACGTTTCCGGTTTGATGTGTTTTCACGCGCTCAATCGACAACATATGAGCTGGTTCCAAAAAACGGAACACAGGACTTAAACGTTCATAAATACGTTCATTAAAATTGATGAGGTAAGAACTCGCAGCAATGGTAAGTAATCCAACCGAGGTAACAAGAGTAAGCAGACTACGATCAAGATGACCGGCAGAAATTCCTGCCGCAATTAAAATAAAGGAAAACTCAGAAATTTGTGCCACGGTTGTTCCGGCAGAAAAACCCGTACGCGGATGATATCCAAGCACTCGCATGATAAAAAGAACAATAAGTGGATTACCGATCAATATAAATATGCTGAAAATAATCGTTGGTACAATAAATGTTGCCATGTGATCAATCCCCAAATGTGTTCCCAACACAATAAAGAACATAATCAGGAAAAAATCACGTAACGGACGAATACGTGCATTCATCTCACGTTGATACACACTGCCAGAAAGTGAAATTCCAGCAATCAGGGCTCCTATTTCCATACCAAATCCAAAATACACAAGGATTCCTGCGATCAAAAAACACCAAGCAACAGTAAAAATGAAGAGCAGTTCTTGCGAACGTGCCACATATTGTAACAATGGCGGGATGAATTTTGTCGATATAAACCACAAGGATGGAACAAGAATAACTCCTTTGATTGCAACCGCAACAAATGCCTGTTCAAGAGTTGCGCCACTAGTCACAGCTGCCAAACCAAGCAGAATCAACATGGCAATAAAATCTTGCACCAACAAAAATCCAATACTGATTCGTCCATAAAGTGTGTCAAGATCTTCTTTATCCATCAATAATTTGACAATAATGATGGTACTAGAAAACGCAAATGCAACCGACAGATAGGCACTTGTCACAAAAGAAAAACCGAGAAAAAAACCAATGAACAACCCAGCAATCGATGTAAACAACACTTGACCAACTCCTGTAGCAAGTGAAATTCCTCCCACATCTTTAAATGATCGCCAATTCAATCCAAGACCTACTGTAAATAACAAAAAGGCCACACCAATTTGTGACATGACTTCAAACACAATCGTCGTATTTGCAAGTGCTAACACACCTGGCCCAACAATAATTCCCGTCACGATATATCCTAAAATCAATGGCTGTCGAAATCGATATGTAACAAGAGAAAACACGGCTGCCAAAATAAGAATGATCCCTATCTCAAAAAATAATTCCTCCATAGATGGTATAAGTATACCATATCCCGACAATTGAATTATTCATCTCTCCATGATATCGTTTCGTCGCAAATAGTTGGCCCCATCGTCTAACGGTTAGGACGGCAGGTTCTCATCCTGTAAATCGGGGTTCGATTCCCCGTGGGGTCACCACGTAAAAACAGCAGAACCATCTGCTGTTTTTTCGTTCCTAACTACCAACTACTCACACCCACACAAAGCGTTTCCAAGATCCTGACTCAACCCATTTACAAGAAGTACTAAAGACTCACACCTCAACTAACACATCGGATTGATTTGACGGGTTTCATACTACTTACTATACTCTCTTGTTGCAGCACAAGGAGGAAAACTGTGAAGAGCCTAAAAGGTGTTGTCGACATCAATCGTGCGTTCTTTGAACAAACCGCGCAAGAATACCTTGAGCAGGCCGAGCTTTATCGAGATCGGATGCTGAATCTGTTCTTCGAAAACTTCGTATTCCGTCTTGATCCAGCGAATCATCTACCTGTCCTTGAAATTGGCCAAGGAGCAGGGATTCTTGCAGAAGCAGTATTGCGATCCGGCATACAATACACAGCAGTCGATCATTCTGCCACTATGATCGAAATCGCGCGAAGATACTTGCAGCGTCACGTTCCTGATCGTCTGCATGCTACAGAATTCATCAACCGTAACGTGTTCGACGCTGGCTGGTCACACGGACGTCGCTTCCAAGCCCTGCTGATACAGGCAGTCATTCATCTTTTTCCCAAGCCTACAGCAAGAACGCTCTTAAAACGACTCTCTGATCTTGTTAGCAGCCATGGGCACGTATGGATTGCAACGACTGAATCATCTACTCCCGCAGAAGGCTACTTCATCGACGCAAACTTGAGGCGACCGAGCGAAGCTTTGCGTGGAATTGCATCCTTTCGTGCGTTCTACACAAGAGAGGAGTTTCTCTGCCTGATAAATTCTGCCGGCTTGGATCCTGTTCGTTTGATCGACAATACTGATGCAGAACGTGACCACATACGAAAGTGGATGATCCTCGTCTGCCGAAAACGCTCTTGACCCGATTTGATTATTTACATTCAGTCGGGTTTTTGTTAACGTCAGTTTGTATGAACACGAACGACGAAAAAGTCATCAAAAGATACTTAGAGAACGGTGGAAACGATATTTACTGCGATCTTGTTGTTCCGAAAAAAATCACCATAGATACGATGTACGAATCAAAATCAATTATCGCTTTTCGACATTCAAAACCTCTTTATGAATATCACTTCGTCGTCGTTCCTGTGGAACACATTTTCGACTTATCCGATCCAAAATGTGAAAAAGTTTCAGGTGAAATTTTTCGAGTCATCCGTCAGCTCATGCAACAAATGGATTTTCAAAAAACAGGCGCCAAGATTGAAATCAACAATGGGCCATTTCAAACCTCGAAGCATCTACATTTTCACGTGTATGGTGGAAAAATCCACACAAATCTTGTGTAAAGCCGGATCTATAATGGACTTTCTAAATTCAATGCATGGCCAACACGTCGTTCGCGAATGACATGTCACGCCATAATCAACTCTCGAAACTGCATCCACCCATTCAATTCCTCGATCCATTGGTTCAAACGAAGTCCCCAAAGGGTCACCAAAAAGGACTCATCTATGTGATAATACCATCTCCAACTAACCATTACGCACTATCCCGTCCAAAATTGGGTTTCGACTTTGAGAAAAACTTTCAACATATCTACGGATATGCTTCAAATTTTTCTCTTCGTCTCGCCTCAATTTTGAACGGGCTATGCGTAAGCGTTAATTGGAGATGGTATAAGTCTTTTTTGTTGCGAATATTGGCGACAGAACAGGTATTTCAAATCCTGAATAGGAGTACACGGGTTTTTCTGGGAAAACCAAACTCTGCAACTGCTGTTTCTGCGTGAAGTCGGCTTCAATCCACGTCTCTGGGAGTGTTTCAACAAAACAAAAAACGCAGTCACGGGGTCAAATCGTTACTTGTCGCATTTGAGAATTGTCATGCGACAAGTAACGACCCCCAATCTTACAACGATTGACTTTATTGATATTTTATGTTTATATTTTCAGGTCAAAAGTGACCCCTACGGCTGGGTAAGCCGGTATAGAGGAGAATGGAAATGCCGCTCATTCGTATTGAGAACTACCCGGAGATCTTTCGGTATTCCAACGTCCTAGACCTCGTCACCGCGCTTCAAAGCGCGTGTGCAACATCCGAAGTCCCTGGCATCAATTCGATCAATCTTGTGACCGTCGTTGCGGGCGGAGTGCAGCTCATCGAAACCGACAAGGTGCTCATAGTGCTCGTCGAAGGGCTGTTCGACCGGTCCGAACGCACCAAGGAGATTCGGGATCGTCTTGCCGAACGACTCGCGCTACACGCGAAGAAGAACCTGCCACCCGACTGGAAGGTCGAAGTGTTGGTCAAGCGCTTCAACCCCGAGAAGGACTCGTACGTCGAGCTCGGAACCGACTGGAAGGAGTAGTTATGCGAGTCAGATTCATCATCTACGAGACCGAGCAACATGCTGCACTCGAGCGTGTGTACGACGCAGTAGAGTGCATCCCGCGAGTAGGCGACCTCGTAGGCCTGAACACATTCGGCTACGACGACTGCCATGGTCTGGTTCAGCGGATCATGCACTGGCCCATCAGCCGCGAGGAGATGGAACGTTTCGACTCGGTGGCGGATGTTTTCGTCCGCGTGACAATCGAGGACATCAACCACTTCCGCGAGAACGACCCATTGTGGAAGGCCTACGACAGTGTCTACGACATCAACGAGATCGCGTCGCTAGAGCCGAATTGAACAAAGTCCCAACTGGTTCATTCATGACAAGCAAACGGAGTCCTCTTAGGAGGACATATCAGCTCACACATCTGTGTCAACGGAAACAGTTCACGTATGTTGAACGTTCGCTGATCGTGATGTGTTTTTTATATCTCTCATTATTTTTCCGAATATCCGAGGATTTCCGATAATTTCTGATAGCCAAAAGAACGGCCAACTGGTTGATCCAACGTATAGCCCGAATATAATACCAGCTCCAATTAACGCTTACGCATAGCCCGTTCAAAATATGATTCCCAACTCCGCCAAGGCTACGATGGGCACGGCGAGACGAAGAGAAAAATGTTAAGCATATCCGTAGATATGTTGAATATTTTTCTCAAAGTCGGAGCCCAATTTTGGGCGGGATGGTTAGTTGGAGATGGTATTACTTGTCGCATAAAATGTGACAAGTAACGACCTGATCCCCATCCCCCGTTTCGGAAATTTTTTCTCAAACCACTCTGTTTACTTTTTCCCATTATCGAACAATTGATTCCCCTTCAATTTTGCGACTGCAAATAAATAAATGATTTCCAAAATTCCTGCGGTGTTTACTATGAGCAGAATGATAAACCACCAAGGCTGACGTTTTCGAGCGGCATGCCAAAGTGCTAATCCCTTCCAAAAAAGAGACCAAAGAAGAAGCGGTGCCATAAAACTCGTAAAAAATCCTGGTGATCCTTGCCACATCGAACCAAAATATTGATACATAGAGTTGCGTTAAAATGAATTGTCAACAAGTCTATTATTCAAAATGCACATTCAACACATACGCCGGTGATAAACATGGCGAAGTTGATTGATCTATTGGTAATGGGTGTTCTTCAGAATACGATTGATACACGGTCAAACCAATGGGTTCTTTTTCTGTTGAATCCATAAGTAACTTCTGTTCCACTGATGCCAACAGTTCCATATTGATCGGCATGACGTTTCCATTTCCCAAATCAAACTGATCACACGAAACCTCTCCGTCATCATACGAGGTGTAAAATCCATCCCAACGGTTCAACGACACAAACAGTGAACTCTCTTTTTCTCCACCGGTTTGACGAATAAACGAACAGTATGGTTCCTTCTCACACGGTTGCTTCTCCCAAAGATTCTTTGGATCTAAGTAAAGATCCGAAATTTTTTCTTCAAACGTTTTGCTGTCTTGTGACGTTTGTGCTTGTTGAAGTTGCACATTTGTTTGCGCAAGTTGTTTCAACGCATCTTCCACAGACTCTGAATTTTGATCTCGCATCAACAGGACAAAAATCAAAATGAGGGCAATGCTACTGAGAATAAAGATCACCGAAACGGCAAACGCATTATGAGACTCAGTCTTTTTTGTTGTCATAGAGTTCATTTGTTAGTGAGTTGTCCAAGATGTTTCTTGTCGAATGAGCAGTTCTGCCGCTCTCATCGGTTCAGCCATCAGATCTTTTACTGTTCGCTCCATACGTATAGATTGCGAACCCTTGATAAGAACAACATCTCCTGTTTTCAGATGCATGTCCAACCATCTTCCTGCTTCAACAGCATCAGAAAAATGTTCCATTTGTGACTCACTCATTCCAGCTTCAATCGCTCCGTGCTGAATATCTAAGGATTTTGCTCCAACGGTAATCAACATATCTGCTCCAATTTCAGCAACTTTTAATCCAACCATCCGATGTTCGTTTTCACTATACTGTCCAAGCTCAGCCATATCTCCGAGCACGGCAAATCGTCGAGCTGCTTCAGTTGGATGAAACTCGCTCAGCACTTCAAGAGCGGCGATTGTAGAAGCAGGCGCCGCATTATAACTGCTATCTAAAATAAGCGAACCTTTAATTCCCGGTATCGGATTCATCCGTCCTGGTTCAAATTGAATCTTCTGAAGCCCACGTAAAATTTGATCATCGCTGACTTCGAAATGACGAGCTACAGCAATACCGCACAGCACAGAACTCACCACGGATCGGCCGAGCATGTTTTTCAATTCAACATCCATCCGTCCGTCTTTTTGGATTACACCAAATGACAACCGTGAAAACAGCTCACCTGGTTCAAACGAAAAATCTTCGCGCGTCCAAATTCCATAATCCACCGCTTGCACATCCGCAGATGAAGAAAACCCATAGGTCATCACCGGCGCACGCACATGTCCTGTCAGTCCCATCACTCGCGGATCATCCGCATTCAACACGACCAATCCATGTTCTGGGATACATTCCAGTAACTGAGCCTTTTCTTCTGTGAGTTGTTCGACCGAGCGAAAATGTTCTGCATGCACTGGTGAAATACGTGTCATCACACCAATGGATGGCTGAACAATATTGCACAACACTGCCATATCGCCTGGATGATCAATCGCATATTCAAGGACAAACACCTGCGGAAGTGTTTTTGGTGAAGACATCAACAGAGATAACCATCCAAACACAGAACGTCCCGGGGATGTTTAGCCTAAAATGGTGAGCGGAAGACCAAACTCGTTGTTATAATTTTTAATCGTCGGCGCCACATCAAACGTTTCTGATAGCAGAGTGGCAATCACGTCTCGCGTGGATGTTTTCCCCACAGATCCGGTTACACCAATCACGATAGGTTTGTGTTTTTGAATCAATTTTTTTGCCTTTTTCGCAAGCAAATACTGAACAAGTGTTTTCATATCAATGTTAATCAATCTTTCTCACGGGTGGTACCTCAAAATACTGTAGCAGAAATTGTGCAATTTCCCCAAACAATGGAGCGGCCGTTGACTCAGCCCAAACAACATCTCGTGGATGATCAATACGAATAATCATCGCAAACTTTGGATCTTCAACAGGACCAAATCCGGCAAAGGATCCGATGGTATTATCAAGTGAATAGCCGATCCCATCGGTTCGAGCGACTTGAGCGGTTCCTGTTTTTCCTCCGATATAATATCCTGGCACAGCCGCTTTTTTTCCATGTCCGTGTTCAATCACAGAAACCAACATCGCTCCAAGTGTTCGTGCTGTTTTTTCGCTCACGACTTGCGCGACATCTTGCGGAGTTTGTTTTTCTACGGTTCCATCTTTGTAATGCACTTCATCAACAATCACTGGCTTTTTCAAAATTCCCCCATTTGCCAACGCGGCATAGGCCATCACGATTTGAAGAGGAGTCACGGTAATTCCCTGACCAAACGATGCAGTCGCTTTGTAAATTTCTGATTGTTTATCCATAGAGACAATAGTTCCAGGCATTTCCGTTTCCAATTCAATGCCTGTGACATGTCCAAATCCAAAACGTTTAACATACTCTGTGAACGTCTCTTGCCCCATTTGTCGCATGGCAAACACCATCCCCGTATTGATCGAATCTTCAAGCACTTGTGTCATATCCACATTACCGTAGACTTTCCCTTCTGCATTTCCAAGTGGTTTTGACCAACCTTCGACCATCACTGATCCTGAATCATCAAATCGTGTAGATGCACTCACTGCATCAACGTCCACCGCTGCAGCCATGGTCAGTGGCTTAAAAATAGATCCTGGTTCATACGCATCAAAAATGGCCGGGTTATTGAACTGATTGATGGAATCCACGTCATAATACTGATTCGGATCAAAATCCGGGTATCCACACATAGCTAAAATTTTTCCCGTCGAAGGCTCAACGACCACCACACTTCCCCCATCGGCTCCATGCTTGTTCACCGCATCTTTTAATGCCGTACACGTTTTATATTGAATCGTACGATCGATCGTCAATACAACATCTGCCCCATCCAATGCCGGTTCAAGCGTACGATCCGCAACCGCAATCAAACGACCGGCAATATCGCGTTCTGAACGAAGCTCTCCGGGTTTGCCTTGAAGAAGATCATTGAAATATCCTTCGATGCCATACTTTCCTGTTTTTTTTCCATCAGAATCCGATCCTAAAAAACCAATCACATGACCACTCATCGATGGCTCAGGATATAATCGCACAGCTTCTCGTACATAATGAATCCCAGACAATTCTTTTGCGAGTAATCGATCCAGCATTGCATCTGGAACTTCTTTTTCAATGGGTTCATACGGATCTTCCGGTTGATCGAGTCGTGTTTGAAGCAACACAATTTTTTCTTCTGAATACCCAAATACATCAGCGATCTCCTTTGCGGTTTTTTCGG
>CAYIPP010000001.1:0-25939 GCA_964365355.1 uncultured Gammaproteobacteria bacterium | reverse complement strand
CATTAAACAGCTTCAAGCATTAACCAAAGACGATATTGGAGTTTCAACGGTGGATTTTTATGCGGTTGATTCAGCATCGATTTTTACAGCCGCTTTGAATGATTCTGTTGAACAACAACTCATGGGGCCAGATGACACGAATACGTTTTTTACAGACGATACTGTCGAGTGGAACACTTCCGGCTATGTGACAAATAAAGAATATCCTGTGTGGGCGACGGCATTTGATTGTGCGGGAAATAGCGCTACTGCCAGCAAAATCTATGTTGTTATTCGCCCTGCTCATTGTTTTAATGCCACACAGGATGCTACGTTTGGTGAGACCGGTTTGAATTGTGGAGGAGATCCAACGAGTGCGGATTATTGCGGTGCATGTGTTGCTAATCCATGTACGGCAACGAGTGATTGTGCTCCGGGTTTGTTGTGTGACCAGGGCATCTGTGTCAGTACGGTGCGGATTGATTCTGTTTCACCTGGCGATGGAGCAGTAGGGAATTTGGTAACCATTCACGGGATTGGATTTGGTGATACTCCCGGAGAGGTGGTCTTTGAAGGTGCAGATGCAACAGAAAGCAAGGTCGTGGGTGCGTACCAATGTGTGGGAGAAACAAAATGGTCCAATACGGAAATTGTGGTTCAAGTTCCACAAGATGCAAAAGATGGGCCGCTTGTTGTTACTTCCTCTGAAGATTTGTCGGATCGTACAGACGATACGTTCGGTCCTTTGTCGCCAGATTTTGACGTGAATGCCATCTTGCGTCCAGGTTTGTGTTCCGTAGATCCGCAAGTAGGAGTGCAGGGATCATTGGTGAAATTTACCGGGTTGGGATTTGGAACGGCCCTTGGGTCTGCCGGATTATATTTTAAAAATTTTTTATCACCTGTCTTGACTCTCATCACACCTGAAACCTCCTTGAGCGCTTTGGTTCCAAATATGAGTGCGGGTGGTGTGATGACACAACTTTTTTCCGGAGATTATCAATGCGTGAATGCATCAGGAGAAACAATCGGAACGTTTTGTATGAAAGATAGTGATTGTGGAGCTGGAAATACCTGTGCAAAATCTTGGTGTAGTGAATCATTGGCCTATTGTGTAACCGATGCAAATTGTGGTGCTGTTGGTGGTCAATGTGTTTCGCTTCGTGTGGGTTCCAATAAACTCTCCTTTGATGTACAAGATCTTGCCGGTCCTGAAGCATTGCCGACTATTTCGTATATCGAATCCGGTTGGAAGATGTGTGACAGTGGTACAAAATCAGGAAAGGCTTGCGGAAAGGATACAGATTGTCCAGGTTCGCAATGTGTTGTGTCACCGACAAGTGGTCCTATTGGTCAATATGTGACGATTTATGGAACCAATTTCGGTTCTTCTGACGGATTAGTTCATTTTAAAAAAATTGTAGAAGAGTATGACGCTATCGGAGATACGAATTTTCCGACACAATGTGGCGAGAATTTTTGGCATGACACATGGATTACGGTAAAAGTTCCGTCTACGTTTCCAACCAGCGATAGTATGGTGTTACCTCTTGATCCAGGTTCGTACCTAGTGACGGTGGCACAAGGTACAGCAACTTCTAATGCCGTTGCCTTTGAAGTTGTGACCGGGGTTCCAGGACCATCTGTGTGTATGCTCGATCCTGTGTCAGGACCGATTGGGTCAACAGTAGACGTTTATGGTGAGCGTTTTAGCTCATCGAAGGGTCAAGTGACATTTTACGATCAGCAAGATGCCGATTATATGGACTGGTCTGATACACAGATCACCAACGCGATTGTTCCGAATTTAGCAAAAACCGGCCCTGTCTTTTTAAAAGATTCCAATGGAATAAGTTCCAATTCTCAAAATTTTATTGTTGGAAGTTGTTTGGAAGATGTGGTGTGTCAAGCGAATTATACTTGTTGCAGCAATGGAAGTTGTCAATTAGTGTGTCCTGATTTGACACCAAACGTATCCCATTTTGCCTTTCGAGTTTCAACTGGGGTGATTCCGGAAAATCCAACTGTCCTTATCGCTTGTACGCCAACCATTAAATCACCAACTCCATCCAGTCAGTGGTTGGATTCGAAAACCGTCTGTCTTAATGCTGGTGTATCTGCGACCTTCACAAAAGATATGGATCAGTCAACCGTTGCGAATCATGTGAGAGTCCAACGATGCACAGCACAACAAACAGAGAATTGTCAGCAGTGGAGTAATGTTGCCGGAACCATGACAATCGCTGTCAATTCTTTCAATTGGAATTCTGATGTTGATTTTGTTCCAAATAGTTTGTATCGGGCGACGATTATTGGTGGAAAAAATGGAGTCAAGGCAAGTGCTGGCGCTGGCGGGGCACCAATGCTTAATGATTTTGTTTGGCAGTTTACAACAGGAGGTGTTGGTGATTTGTGTGAGATTGATGGTGTGCTCATCAAACCTCCGGAATACACGGCAACCGTTCAAGATGCTCTTATTTCCTACAATCTTGGTTTGTCTGCAAAAGGAAAACAATGTATTGAACTCAATACCAATGCGTTTAGTTATGCATGGTCTTCATCTGTTCCACAGCTGGCAGAAGTTCAAGACCCAATTGCCGGATCCGGATCTGATTTTGCTAAAGCTGGTGTGAAAGCAAAAGCGGAAACGCCTCCTGGAAGCCCGGCACATATTAGTGCCGAAGTGACAAGTGTGACGCCGAAAAAATCCGGAACAGGAAATTTGATTATTGATTTTAGCGATCCTGCGCTTGAAGCCTACTTCCCCACTTGTTCCACAGCGTGCGTCAATGTCAAACCTTGGTTTCGGTTTAAGTCGGAAATCATGGCAAACACACTAAACCATCAGACAGTGCAGTTGTATGAATGTCAAAATTCATTGTGTGCTGACACAGAGTTGGTTGGACCAAATCTTGTTTCACAAGTGGACTGCACAGTTGATTCTCAAAAACCAAATGTGTGTTTACCCAGTCAACCAGTGTATGTCACAACATCGTCATCTTTGAAGGCAAGTACGTCTTACCGTATGATTCTCAATGGCCTTCAAGTGAAATCACCTTCCAATGTTCTATTGAAAGACGCAGGAAGTAATTTTGGTTCTGAGCAGAATTTGTATTATGTAGATGATTTTTCCTGGAAATTTCAAACAAAATCTTCAGAGATCAGTTGTCAGATTGATCATATTTCCGTGGCGCCGAAATCACAAATTTTACAATCGATTGGCGCTCGACAAGACTATATTGCAACTGGCTACGGTGATCCTGATGAATGTGATGTCTCCGGTCAAGCCTTGCAAGATACGGGATATAACTGGGAAGCATGGACCGCACAAGATGATCCGACAAATATAAAAAATGGAGGAACAACTACAGATGTTGCATTCATGGTTCAAAGTGGTGCCATTACTCTTGCTCAAACATTGCCAACCTATTGTTCATCTGTCTGTTTGAATACAGGTTCATTCGTGTTATCGACTGATGCAGTTTGTGGCGACAGTGTTGTGAATGGAACCGGAAAAACTCTCGCAGAGGAATGTGATGATGCAAACACGACGGGTGGTGATGGATGCTCTACGTCGTGTTTGAAAGAAGGAACGGCTTTGTGTTCGGCAACCGTGACAACAAATTGTTGTGGAAATAACCTCGTCGAATCAAACGAACAATGTGATGATGAAAATTTCGTAAGTGGAGATGGGTGTAGTGTTCAATGTTTGAATGAAGGCGCCTCATCGGTCGGATCTGTCTGTGGAGATGGAAAAGTGGATTTTTATCTCCAAACTGGTGGGGAAGATTGTGATGATGGAAACAAAAAGAATGGAGATGGCTGTTCATCAAATTGTTTGTTTGAAGGTTCAGTCGCACAAGGTTCTTTTTTCGGCAAATGCGGAAACGGTGGACCTCCTGATCTTGGAGAAGATTGTGATGATGGAAATGCGACAAATGGTGATGGGTGTTCGTCTATCTGTTTACATGAAGGTTCTTCGTTGAGTTATGGTTCTGTGTGTGGAAATACAACGCTTCAAACCGGTGAAGATTGTGATGATGGAAATACCACCAGTGGTGATGGGTGTAGTTCTCTTTGTCTTAAAGAAGGGTCTTCATTGAATTATCCAACGCCTTCTTTTTGTGGTGATGCTGGGACGCCGAGTATTGGTGAAGAATGTGAAGCAACAATTTCGTCATCCAATCCGCAACAGATTGGTGGATACGCAGCTGCGGAAATTAGTACAAATGCTGCAAAAGAAATTGGAGATGATGGAGGAACCGCTTATTCCATTGTGACAGCAACAGCAGTGGGAACTCCAGATGTGACAGGTATGGCTTCTCTTGGCATTGAATGTTCGTGTCAATCCGATCAGGCCTGTGGATCAACCAGCACAACCGGATGTGGAACCGGAAGTTGTTGTTTTGCCCGACCGCAACTGGAAACAGTGTTGCCTGCCCAAGGTAATGGTCCTGGTGGGCTAGGATACTGTCGAAACACAGCGGTGAGTGTGACATTTTCGCAACTCATGGACGAAGGAACATTTGCCATCCCGCAGGGTGCTCCAGTGGCAAATCTTCGTCTGCATCTTGTTGGAAAAGATGGCAAATTCGTTCAGAATGATCCAAGTTTGTGTCCGGAACATTACCAACAACTTGCACAAACAGATACGTCTTCGGTGAATGTGTTTGTGCGTGTGTGGAATTGGCTACGGTCTTTGTTCAACAAAGATGCTGTTGCTGCGACAAACGATTGTTTTGCACAAGTGAGTTATTCGGCAGTCAATCACGGAAACGGTCAAGAAATTTTCCTGAACTATCCGGATTTATTGGAAGCAAATGCTACGTATCAAATTGAAATTGTCGGAGATTCCAATGGGGATGATGAAATTGATCAAGGAGTATTGAGTGAACATAAGGTTGGGTTGTGTTTGAATCCATCCGGAACAAACTGCGCACCGTTATTTACACAAACATTTACTGTTGGAGATGAGGTCTGTGAGCTTGAAGCAGTTAAAGTTGTCGATAACGGAAAAGTAACCAAAGAACCCTATGAATCTTCCAGTCCAAATTTCTTTTCAAAAAAGGGTGAGACACATAGCTTTCAATCAACCCCATTGACGTACAGAGAGGGAACAGGCACGTATGAGTCTATTGTCGCTACGAACGCCTATGCTTGGGAGTGGACATGGAATTCCTCTATTGAGGATTCAGAGACGTCAAACGTAGTGAGTTACAAGATTGTTCCACCACCTACACAACCTATTGCTGAATTTGATTCTTTTGGAACCAATGGTTCAGAATATGTTGTGGCAAAAGCAACTATCACTTTAGATGAGGTACATGCGGACAATACAGATGGAGATGTGGTATCAGGTTCGACCGAGGTCACAGCGTTTGTGTGTGAACAACCATGGCCGGTACTTGGTTCAGCACTCGGATTTCCCTATATTGAAAACACAACACCATCAAACTTTGGATTCTTTTATTGTAAGGATCGCGGAATTGATGGAACCGATGATGATCTTCCACCACTTTCTGATCCGGTTTATGTGACCTCCGTTGTAACAACCGGATTGTTGCAAGAATTGTTATTCAAAGTTGAAGGTACTTCCGATGCAATTGGTGTGCGTGTATATCAAAATAGTCTCTATCTTTCACCGGAAGCCTGGTTTGAGGCTCAAGGTTTTTCTGGAGGATATGAGCATGTGAGTTTGGATGGATACGAGGCCGTGATTTCGGGAAATACCATTTATGCCGCAGCCGCGAACCAAACAAACACAGATTTGTATTCAAACATGTATGTGATTTCGTATAATCCAACCGCTGGTTTAGATGCAAAGGAAATTTTTCAGCAGGTACTGGAGAATTGGAGATTTAATGCAAATACGTATGTTGTGAGTCATATCGGATTGTGCAAAATAGGCACTAGTGATTATGTTCAGAATACAGAAAATGCATTTATTGGATGTTCTTGGGATGGGGATTGTATTGAAACGCCTGACACAAACCATGTGTGTTCTGTGACAAATGTGGAATTGATTGCAGGAGGAGGTGGATGTCCGCTTGCTGAAAGTGAAAATCCGTATTGTGATAATGATAAAGGCAAGATTCAACGAGATTTGCATCGATTGACAGATATCACCACACAAGTAACAAAATTAAATGAATTTGGTGCAAAAAATAAACATTGTTCCGTCACAAAAAATCTTTCGTGTGTTGCGGATCCACAATGTCCCGGAACAGAAACATGTCTTGCTGGATTTCCAACCCTTCAGCAAGGAACGTACGTGCCATCCATGAGTGTGAGTACGTGGGAATCTTGGAATGCTCAGCTTTCAAATGAACTAGGTTTAGCCATGCCAATTGATCCATTGAATGTGTATTGGAATTCGTGCAATTTGGGAGCCGGATATGATCCGGTTACATGTTTTAACGGAACAGAAGGAAAATTTATGTGTCCGGATAAGTCCCATGTGTACGGGTATCAAAGTGTGGGTGGTGAGGCTTATACACTATACACTCAACTTGAATACAAATTGGCAAAATGGAATACCAAAATAGACAAAAGTATAAATGATAATGCGACGATTGTGGCGGAATATGTACCAGCACAGTATCCTTGGTTGGGTTTAGCAGAAGGATTTACAACTGATGCCGGATTTTGCGGTCCGAGTACATTCTGGGGTGTGTCACAAGTTTGCGGTGATGGAATTAAGGGAACAGGTGAGGAATGTGAACCAGGACAAGTAGATTTTGAATCTGTACAAAATTTATGTGGACCTTCGAAAACTGATTCAGGTTCCTTGCCTGTTTCTTGCAAATCCGATTGTGTGTGGCAGACGATCGCTGAGGCTATGTTGGCTGGAGCAGAATGTATTCCGCAAGCCTGTGGAAATAGTGTGCTTGAAACAACTGAAGATTGTGATGACGGGTCACTCAATGGAACCTACGGTCATTGTAGTGCTATCTGCAAGCTCGATGATGCACTTGTCTGTGGCGATGGCTACTTGTCTGGAAATGAACAATGTGATTGTGGAAGTGTGGAACAATACACGCAGGTGCAAGCTGATCAGAACAGTTGGCCTCATTCAACTGTGTCTGTATTGTCATCAACCAATCCTCCTCTTTCTATATCACCCCAAACTTTTTGTCTTGTTCCTAATGGTCAATATCAAAATTTTGGTTCTTGTTCCTATGATTGTAAATTTTATGGACCAAGCTGTGGGGATGGGCAAATCAATGGAGCAGAACAATGTGATGGAGAAACAGAAACATGGGCAGGAAAACTCTGTATGGATGGGGTAACGAAATGTACAACCAATTCGGATTGTTCAAGTGGCACCTGTGGAAGCGGATCAGGAAATCAAGCATGTGGGAGTTCTATGATCTGTCTTACTGGTGCCAATGCAGGACAATCTTGTTTGGTTGGGTGTGGGCCATATGTTTTATGTTCTGCATTTCAGTACCCACTTTCTCGCACGCGGTTGTGTAACGACACCGCATGTAATTGGCAAGCGTGGACTGCTTGTGTTGGAGGAGATCAATATTGTGGAAACGGAAAAGTTGAAGGAACGGAAGTATGTGATGATGGCAATCAATCAAACAATGATGCGTGTACAAACACGTGTATCGCAAATATGTGTGGAGATGGGTATGTGCAAAGCGATGTAGAGGCCTGTGATAATGGGGAGAATAACAAAGTCCCAGGTACTCCGAATCCTTGTACAGTGCCTTATGGAGGAACCTGTAATTACTGCGATTCGTTGTGTCAATATCACACCACCTCAGGTGACTATTGCGGTGATGGGGAGATTAATGGTGATGAGATTTGTGATGGAACCAATATTCGAAAACAATGTTTTAAGGCAGGTTCAAAAGCAGGTAAATTTTGTATAAACGATACAGACTGTGCGTCCGATAGTTCTTGTAAAACAGTCGGAGTCTGCAATGGAGGAAATAAAAATGGGGATCCATGCACAAAGGATTCTTCTTCTCAGTGTACCGTTGGATGGTCTTGTGCACTTCCTATTTGCGCTAGTGACTGTAGTGGAGCCTGTCCATTTACGTTTCAACAAACGGATTTGCTTGTTCAAAGCGAACTTGAAGGAGCTCAACCACAACCAAGCATCTCATTGTTTAGCTATAACAATAAGGAAAAAGAAACACCGGACAATGCACTCATTCAACTTCCCGCCTGCTTGGTTGGCACAAAAATTACCACCACTGTCAATAATGAGAATGTGAACACCCCTGCTGTTGATATTGTGTTTATCACAGACATTTCTACAACCATGTGGCAGACGCCAGCCGGGGAGTGGGGTAAATCTGCGCCAAACAGAAAAATAGATATTGCCACTGCATCATTGTCAGATGCGATTGAAACATTGCTCACATCTTATCCAACAGGCGGTGGAGAATTGCGCATCGGTTTAGTCAGCTTTGCAAAGAATGCCTACAATTATGGCAATTTGGGCGCAATGAATAAACAAGAGTTGAAAGCTCAGGTGGCTGCGTTTGCGACTAATGATTATGAGAATGGAACACAAACGGGCACCGCTCTGGAAAACGCGATAAATTTGTTTAAAGATGTTCCTGCAGATCATATTAAAATTGTCGTGCTTCTCACCGATGGTCAAGCCTATACTGCTTTGGATGGAGTCAAATGTACCCAGAAGTCTGGTCTATTTGTAACAGAAGCAGGTCAGACCCAATCTTGGGGACCTTCTTGGTGTGTGGCACAAGCACGTTATTCTGTGATTCAGAAGTCATCCGAAATATTATTTTATTCAGCAATGATTACGACAGACAATATCTACAAAGCGTATGGTGAACATCTATCGAGTATGAAATGTAAAGGTCAAATTATGAGTAAGCTAAATGATTGCGATGAAACAGATCCGGCACAGACCGGAGTGTATGCGTACAACGCAAGTACAAAAGCAGGAATCGAAGTGATGTACGAGGAGATTGTCAAATCAATTTTAAGTTCAACAACAACCGTCAGTGCTACAAAAGATACCACAACCAAATCAGTAAAAACGGTGACACCTGTGGGAAATAGTGTGGAGCTCACACTTCCCTCAACTTTTGCGTGTCAATCTAAGCCATTTTCCCTGCCTCTTCAGACATCGTTCTATGGAAGTGGGGCACTCAAGTTTGATAATTTCCGATTTACCTACTGTCCGATGCCCTAAACAAGGTGTTCTATGAATTATAACGACTATCCAATAGAGGCAAAACAGATTTCATGGAAACCGCTTGCGATTATTGGCGGTGGTCTTGTCGTTGCTGGTGTGATTTTTTTTGTCGTGTTCAAGCTGATGAGCAAACAGACGACTCTTGATTTGTCTACGATCGTTGCTCGGCGTGTGGCAACTGTTGAGGCGCTTTGTCAACAGGCAACCAATCCTCAGTTGTGTAAAAAAATACAAGTAGAACAACAGGCGGTTCTTCAAGAAGATGTTGAGCTGTGTGCTCAACTGGAGGGTGAAGATAAAGATGGGTGTGTTTGGGAGGTGGCTTCTTCAACAGACAATGCGTCATTGTGTGCATCGTTGGTCGATGAGATCCATCAACGTCTATGTGCGGATGGTATTGCCTATACACTTGCCGTTGCTTCCGGGGATCCAACCATGTGTGATAACATTCAAGATGAATCAAAACGTTCCGGATGTTGGAACGGTCTTCGTCCAATCACGTCTGAGAACTGTGCATCGTTGAATCAAGATCCTGCTTACTGCGCCTTTCTTTTTCAAGTAGAGCTTGCACAGCAACAACAGGACGCACGAGTGTGCAATCAATTTTCGGAAGATCAGTATGATCAGTGTCGAGACTTTGTGTCTATTGATGATCCGGATTTTGATGAATTATTTACCTATGAGGAAGAATTCATCTATCACACCGATTCGGATAACGCCGATACCGATGGGGATGGATATCTTGATGGAGCAGAAGTTCAAGCCGGTTATAATCCAACAGGACCGGGAATGTTGGCAGAATAATTGTTCGTTTTCATCCATTTAATTTTTTGTTATGTTCGACAATCTCAAACAACCAGAGGATATGTTCGCACAAACCGACAAAGAAGCTCCCCACGTTCAACCACCAACAGCAACCGAGGTATCAACTCCTTCGTCCGTGTCCGAACCGGTTGTCTCAGAACAACCATTACAGAGGCCATCACTCTCTCCTGAAGAAATGCAACAACGTGTGGCAACCATGCAATCTGAGCAGACATCCGGAGGCGGGTTGAAAGTTGCCATTGTTATTTTGGCGGTGTTGGTAGTCGTTGGTGCAGCGTTTTTTATTTCGTGGCGTATCTTGACATCTCGCACACCTGTCACACCACCATCTCCTCTTGTGCCTGATTCAACGACGGAGCCAACCACACCTAACCAATCAGAGACAATCGTTCCTGAACAAGTTCCTGAGTCTATTCCAGACAGTACAGTCGATACAGATCAGGATGGATTAACCGATGAAGTGGAATTGCAATTAGGGACAGATATCAACAGTGCAGATTCCGATACAGATGGATTATTTGATCGTGAAGAGGTTGATGTGTATCTGACTGATCCACTCAATCCCGATACAGATGGTGATACCTTTGCGGATGGCATGGAAGTTGAAGGGGGATATGATCCAAATGGACCTGGGAAACTTCTTCAAATTCCAAGCGGAAGTTAACTATGGAAGAGGAAACAACACGTGTTGAACCACTACCTAAAACGAGTTCTGTACTGAACGCGCGTGTGTTTACGATGCCAGAATCCTATCGACACGGGAAAGAATCAAAACTTGTCGAGCCCAAGAAAGAATCGATACATCCTGTGGTCCCAACACCGCCTCCTCCTGTGCAGAAAAAACCGGTGGTTCCTTTAAAGCAACCGGTTCCTAAAAAACACACCTATCGCGCATTGATCATTGCGGGAGTCTGTATATTGCTGGCGTTGGGGATTGGTGGATATGTGTTGATTCGTCGTGCACAGCAACAACCTCTCGTTCCGGAAACTCCTGTTGTTCCATCGCAGCCTGTTGTTCAACAGCCGGTTGTGGGACAGCCGGTAACACCGGAACCTGAATCAACAACACCTCCGGAAACTCAAAATCCGTTTCAAACAGAAGTAACATCCGGAAAGGATGCTGATTCGGATGGATTGACTGACGTAGAAGAAAATCTTATTTATCAAACCAATCCGAATTTACCAGATAGTGATGCGGATGGATTTTTGGATGGGAATGAAGTATTTCATCGATACAATCCAAATGGCACAGCTCCGGGAACTTTACAGGAAGCAGGTATTGTTCAACTCTTTGAACGTCATCGTGTACGTTTATCTTTTCCAAGTATCTGGCTGACAGAGAGTCTCTCTGACGTATCAGATGTCGTTAAATCAACAACAGGTGAGACAATAACTCTCGTCGTTGTAGATCTTCCGGATCCATTACAAATCCAAACAACGATCAGTTCCTGGATGACACAACAAGATGGACAGGAGCAGATCATTAAAACGACCTCGAAAACAGGGTTTGAACTCTATCTGACGCAAAACAAACAACATGCACTGCTTGTCCTTGATGGGTATGTGCTTGAGTTTACCTATGGTTTGGGTGGCAATAGTCGTATGGATTATGCACAAACATTCCAAATGATGCTCAACAGTGTTGAATTGCTTGAAGAGGTATGATGAAGTTGCAGATACATCAAACACGCTTGCGAGGAGGACAACTCTATCCGATCAAGCTGTTGCAACAGGTAGGGAAGACCATAGAACAGGAGATAGGAAAACAATCGATGGATGTATCCATTGGGTTTGTTTCCAGAGGGGATATACGAAAGGCGAACAAGCAGTATCGAGGAAACGATCGAGTCACTGATGTACTTTCGTTTTTACTGGAACAAGATCAGGGAGAAATTTTGTTGAGTTATGAACAAGCACGGGATCAAGCCAAAGAGATGCGACATACTGTTCGTGCTGAAATCACCTTTCTGATCGTGCATGGAATCTTGCATCTTGTTGGGTATGATCATGAACACAAAATAGATGCAAAGAAGATGTTTTTTGTGCAAGAAAGAATTTTAGTAAAACTCCATGTTGATCCAAGACTTCATGTATGATTCGTTTATCACAATTTGGAAAAAGTTTTTTGCATGCGTTGCGAGGAATTCGTGTGGTATTTCAAACGGAACAAAGTTTTCGATTACAAATTATTGCCGCTGTTGGAGTTATTATCGTCGCGGTATGGTTTCATCTACGTGTGTACGAGTGGATTGTCTTATTATTGTTGATTGGAACCGTGCTTTCACTTGAGCTCATCAATAGTATTTTTGAACGCATGGTTGATTTGTTTAAGCCTCGTCTGCATCCTATGGTAAAGGACGTAAAGGATATTATGGCCGCAGCCGTGCTGGTGATGTCTATCTTATCGTTTGTTGTCGGATTAATAATTTTTTGGCCCTATCTCAACACGCTTGTTTCGCTTGAATAACAACGGTATACTGACACTAAGGGAGAAGAGCTTTTTTGTATGCAAGAAGAAATTTACGTAGGACTCGATGTCGGATCTCATGCGGTACGGGTGGCGGTTGGAAAACTTGTTCCAACGTCCACTGGCAAAGAGCAGATGCATATCATCGGCGCTGTTGAGGTACCTTCAAGTGGTGTTAATAAGGGAACAATTACGAATCTGGAAGATGCGGTTTCTTCTGTTTCCAGGGCCGTAGAACAAGCAGAACGTATCACAGGTCTTCCGATTAATTCCGCATGGGTTGGAATCAATGGCGGACATATTATTGCTCAGGAATCTCGCGGGGTAATTGGTGTGGGAAGAAGCGATGGTGAAATTCGTGAAGAAGATGTTGAACGTGCGATTGAGGCCGCTCGCACGGTTGCCACCCCCACAAATTATGAGATTATTCATGTGATTCCGAAGAGTTTTATTGTTGATGGTCAACGAGGTGTGAAAGATCCGGTTGGAATGAACGGGATTCGTTTGGAGGTTGATTCGCTTATTATTCAAGGTCTTGGATCCCAAATAAAAAATCTGACTAAGGCTGTTTACCGAACAGGGTTGAATATCGAAGATCTTGTATTTTCCATTCTTGCAACCGCTGAAGCCGTTGTATCAGAAAGACAAAAAGAATTGGGAGTTTGCATTGTCAATATCGGAGCTTCCACCACTGCTGTTGTGGTCTATGAAGAAGGGGATATCCTTCACACGGCAGTTTTACCTGTTGGATCAGATCATGTGACGTCAGACCTGGCGATTGGTCTTCGAACATCCATTGATGTGGCCGAGCAAGTAAAGTTGCAGTACGCGACCTGTCTACCAGAAGATATACCCAAGAAAGATGAAATTAATCTGGCAGAATTGGGTGCGCCTGAAGATGAATACGTTGGACGTCGGTTTGTAGCGGATATTACACAAGCACGCGCTCAGGACATCTTTGAACATGTTGATAAAGAATTAAAAAAAATCGATCGATCAGGAATGCTTCCCGCCGGTGTCATGCTCACAGGAGGTGGGGCAAAATTGTCCGGTATCTTAGATGCAGCAAAAGAGACGTTACGTTTGCCTGTTGCGCTTGGAAGCGCCATTGGTGTTTCATCTGTGATTGACCGATCCAATGATCCTTCCATGAGTACCGCCATCGGTTTGGTTTTGTGGGGCCATCATATTCGTGGAGTAGGAGGAAGAAGTGGAATGGGACATGTGTTCCAATCAGTTGGTGGAGGATTTGAAAAAATAACTTCAGGACTGAAAAAATTGTTTCGCTCAATTAAGCCGTAAGTTTGACATCAGAGGTGTGGTTATACACATCTCTTTTTTATTTGCTTGACAATCCGGCTTTTGATGTTAAAGTGTCTTTGAATTTTTGTGCTCAAGTAAGCAAAATTTGAATACATAAAGTGTTCAAGCTATGTATGGCTCAAGTCAAACCAGAGATCGAAACATTCGCCAAGATTAAAGTGATTGGTATTGGTGGTGGTGGAGGCGCTGCAATGAATCGCATGATCAGCGACAATATTAAAGGTGTCGAATTTATTGTTGTTAATACAGACGTTCAAGCATTGAATCAAAATCTTGCGTCTACAAAAATTGCGATAGGAAAAACAATCACACGAGGTCTTGGTGCGGGAATGAATCCAGAAGTGGGTTCACGTGCCGCAGAAGAAAACTCGAATGAGATTCGTGACGCATTGAACGGCGCAGATATGGTGTTCCTCACTTGTGGATTAGGTGGCGGGACAGGAACGGGGGCGATTCCGGAAGTTGCCAAGATTGCGAAAGATATTGGCGCGTTAACTGTTGCTGTTGTGACAAAACCATTTACATTTGAAGGCGCTCAACGACGTCGTATTGCCGAGGAAGGGTTCAATCGTTTGCTTACCCATGTTGATGCGATCATTACCATTCCCAATGACCGCGTTTTGCAGATTATTGATAAAAAAACATCCTTAATGGATGCGTTTAAGGTTGTTGATGATGTACTTCGTCAGGGTGTGCAGGGGATCGCCGAGCTTATTACCGTTCCGGGAGAAATTAACGTGGATTATGCAGACGTCAAAGCGATCATGGAAAACTCTGGATCGGCTTTGATGGGAATCGGGCGATCAACCGGAGAAAATCGTGCGGTTGAAGCTGCAAAACAAGCGATTGCAAGTCCATTGCTCGAATTATCTATTGATGGGGCAAAAGGAATCCTCTTTACGATTGCCGGTGGGCCAGATATGGGGATGCATGAGGTTGCCGAAGCAGCAAAAGTGATTACCGGTTCTGCCGATGAAGACGCAAAGGTGATTTTTGGTGCAACGATTGATGCGGATCTTGGCGATGAAATGCGCATTACGGTCGTTGCCACGGGATTTGATTCACGAGAACGTCGGACGAACTCACCTGGAGCCGTGGAAGTGCAAGCCCAAGGAACATGGACACCGAATGCGTTTCTGCGTGTTCGAGAACGTGATGAGTCTGCTGTGTACCAACCAAAACGACCTACAACAAATTTTACTCCAAAATCGTTAGAACCTCGATCTGAACCTATGATGCAACGTGCACCCGAGTCTCGACCGGAACCTCCTCGGGTCGAACCAGCGATGCAACGAGCGCCTGAACCACGTCCGGAACCTCCTCGACCAGTCATGAAATCTCCAATGGTTCAAAAAAAACAGACTCAACAACAACAAGAAGAAGACGAGATTGAGATCCCCGCCTTTATTCGAAAGAAAATGATGTAAGATTAACTAATGCACGCTTTCAGGCGTGTATTATTTTTGTGCTTAGTCGAAGAAGATCTATTCCCTATATCTTACAATTTCGTTATACTTTATCTGATATGCGATGTGCTGTTTGTAATCATACAGATACAAAAGTAATTGATTCCCGTCTTTCCTCAGATGGGATGAGTGTACGACGTCGACGCGAATGCGAATCGTGTGGTTTTCGATTTTCCACACTTGAAGAGATTGAACTTCTGGATTTAACCGTTGTGAAACGTGATGGAAGACGAGAGAATTATTCACGCGATAAATTGGTGAAGGGTTTAAAAAAAGCATTAGAAAAACGTCCGTTTACCGATACGTCATTTTATAAATTGGTTCATAAAATCGAGCGTGACATTCAAAAGAAACGCCGTGGTCAACTGACATCAGCAGAACTGGGAGATCTTGTGATGAAAAATCTACGCACCTTTGATAAAGTGGCCTACATTCGTTTTGCATCCGTCTATCGTTCGTTTGAAGATGTCAAAACCTTTGAATCTGAATTGAAAAAATTACGTCATTCTCAACAAACAAAAACAAAAAAACATTCACATGCTTAATTTGTATGTTAGATCGACCCACACAAACTTTTTTCATTATCGCTCTGGCTTTTGCCGCGCTGATCGGTGCAGTCAGTGGCGTTGTTGCACAGGCGATATTCTTGTCTCAACACACAGTGTTTTCTTCTTCCACAAGTGAACAGGTAGATCAAAAAATTGTTGAGCTTATCGAAGAAGAACGTGCAACGATTGCTGTTGTGGAACGTGTAACTCCGGCTGTAGTCAGTATTGTCGTCAAGAAAGAGCAGGGACAACTTTCTGCACAACAACATCCGTTTGGATTGAATCCATTCTTTGTTCAACAGCCGATCCTCTCTGAAGAAGAGTCTCATCAGCTTGTTGAGGTATCAAGTGGTTCAGGTTTTTTTGTGAGTGAAGATGGATACGTGTTAACGAATCGGCATGTTGTCGATCAACCGGATGCTCAGTTTGTGGTGGTGACAAATACTGGACAAGAATTGCCGGCGACGTTGGTTGACATAGATCCGTTTCAAGATATTGCCATTTTGGATGTGGAAGGTGTGGGTTTTCCTGTAGCTTCTCTTGGTGATTCAAGTCAAATTCGTATTGGTCAAACCGTGATTGCTATTGGTAATACACTTTCCGAATTCCGCAATACAGTGACCAAAGGAGTTGTCTCAGGAATAAACAGACGTGTGACAGCCGAATCGGCAGCAACCGCTGAAGTGATCGAACAAGCGATTCAAACGGACGCAGCCATCAATCCAGGAAATTCAGGTGGTCCTTTGATCAACCTGAAGGGAGAGGTTATTGGGGTGAATACTGCCGTGAGTGTTCAAGGTGAAGCGATCGCTTTTGCTATTCCTATCAATCAAGCACAACGCGCAATTCAAGATGTTCAGGAGTTTGGTCGTATCGTGCGACCATGGCTTGGTGTGCGGTATGTTCTTGTTGAAAACGCACAAAGTGAAAATCAAGAGTTGGGTGCTGATTACGGAGCAATGATCGTATCCGGCGCTCAACTTGGTCAGCCTGGTGTGATTCCAAATAGTCCAGCTGATCACGCAGGACTGAAAGAACAAGATGTTATTTTGCAGATGAATCAACAATCAATCACCACGGAGAGTTCTCTTTCTGAATTGATTTCTCAACAACGTCCTGGCGATGTGGTTGTCCTCGAAATTTTAAGAGACGGAATACAGATGCAACTACAAGTGACTCTGGCGGAATATGGAGAAGAGGACGACCAAGAATAACAGTTATTGATTATGCAAAGAACAAAAATTGTGTGCACGATTGGTCCGGTGAGCGCTTCGTCTGCAAAATTAACAGCCATGATGAAAGCGGGAATGCGTGTGGCACGTTTAAATTTGTCACATGGCACACATGCCGAGCATCGCGCATTGATGAAAACGATTCGTTCGGTTGCGAAGACATTAAAGCTACAGGTTCCAATCATTGCAGATATCCAAGGTCCAAAAATTCGTCTTGGTCTGTTGCCTCAAGAGGGAGTTGTGTTGAAGAACAATCAGCGAGTTCGATTTTCAACAGCCATTGATACGTATAAGGATCAAGTTCTTCCTGTAACGTATCGTCAGTTACACAAAGATCTTCAGCCTGGAGATCGATTGTTGATCGACGATGGGTTAATTGAACTGCAAGTGGTGCGCATACAGGAACGAGAGATCGAAGCAGAAGTGCTCAATGGTGGCGTTGTGCTATCACACAAAGGAATGAATTTTCCAGACTCTCATTTGTCGATTGGGGCGATGACACAAAAAGATCAACAAGATATTCAATTTGCTGTTGAACAAGCAACGGATTGGATTGCCTTATCATTTGTTACAAAAAAAACCGATGTGCAACGTGCAAAAAAATTGATCCGATCGTTTGCAAAACCTGATCAAGTACTTCCACGTATACTCGTCAAGATTGAAAAACATGAAGCGATCACAGTTTTTGATGATCTGTTGAAAGAAGCGGACGCAATCATGGTGGCACGTGGAGATTTGGGTGTGGAGCTTCCCTCGGAAGAAGTGCCGATTTATCAAAAACGTATTATCGAAGCTTGTCGATTCGTAGGGAAACCTGTGGTTGTTGCCACACAAATGTTGGATTCGATGATTCGCAATCCGCGTCCGACACGTGCTGAGGTTTCTGATGTGGCAAATGCGGTATTTGATCATACCTCAGCCGTGATGCTCTCCGGGGAGTCTGCAAATGGAAACTATCCTGTTCAAGCAGTGAAGATGATGTCGGCAATTATTCGTGAGTCCGAAGCATCATCCTATGATGATGTTCCTATGGAAAATGGAGTGATCCATGATTCCGTGACGGCGATTGCTCAGACAATTCAATTGGGAGTTGAACAGCACATGATTGACGGAGTCCTTGTTTCGTTAGAACTTGCTCCGTGGGCAGAAAGTATCCATCGAACACATCCGGAGGTTCCACTATTTCTTGTTTGTCCAAACGCGACATTGGCACGTCAGGTGTCGATTCGATGGGGGGTACAAGCGTTTGTCATGAAAAATGCCAGCGAACAAACGTTTGTTCAGCGAGCGTTACGAATGTTACAAACAGATCGACTTGTCAGAAAAGGGATGCGTCTTGCGATCGTTCTTGGTGGTCGACACGGTGAAGGATTTGATGTGACAACTGTGTAATCTTAGGGATTCATCAACTGTGCGTATTGGATTGTACCTTCCTGTGTGCTCAGTGTTAAAAATTGAATCGATAGATCATCAACAACCATGACTCGTTCCAGTACGAATGCGTTTTTTTCTTCATCGGATAGAGTCTGGCCTGTTTCATCCAGAAGCGTTAGTTGATTCAACTGGATTTTTTCTTGCCAATTTTCTCGTTCTGGTGCACCAGTTTGATCTTCAATGGTGGTCATGAGTTGCCAACGAGTTGTTGGTGTCTGCGCTTGTGTTTCCACATGTGAGACGATCCAGTTTGCACAGTCTGGGTTAAGACATGCGCGCACAACAAACACATACTTCGTATCTGCTTGTAAATCTGTAACATCCAAACTCACACGATCATGTTCACCAGATTCTGTACGTGTCCATCCGGTTTGTGGATCTGTGATGGTAATCAGAAAATGGTTGTAGAGTTCTTCCGGTTGTTGCCAAGTAAGTCGAATGGCTGTTGATGAGTTCTCGCGAAATGGACCTGTTGCGAGCTTTGCATCCCAAACCGCCAATGCTTGTTGGTAGAACGTTGCATGGAGTTTAGGTGTTGTATCCACAGATGTGGCTGGTGATTGTTCCAGACGAAGGAAATACCACCCCGTTGCCAGCGCAAGGACAAAAATACCTAAAATACTCCAGTGAATAAAGCGTTTGTATAACATAAAGTTCATGTATAAGCTTAAAATCTTTACTTGGTGTTTATGGAATTAATGGTGGAGGTAAACGTATTTTAGGGCAAGAGAATATTTTAAACAATGAAATGAATCAGTACGTTGATGCTGAGAATTATAGAAGAATGCTATACTTTATTTAATCGACCAGCTTATGGTCAATAAATTTACTCATATGACGATGCCATCTTCGTCACACGCATTACGCGTTGGCGGGTTTTTTGTTCTTTTGTACATCCTGTGCCTTGTCTGGCCGAAAATTTATCCGTATGGTCCAGATGTTCTTGCGCACCATCTACTGTCGTTAAAGCTTCTATTTCCAGGATTCCAAGGATACGGCGCCGGAAGTATCATTTGGGGTGGCATCATGAGCTTCGCTTACAGCTTTGCTGGATCAATGATTTTTCACGCGTTTCATAAGGGCTGCTGTAAAGGGAAATAAGAATAAACATATGGACAACAAATTTTTTCTTGGTGTTGTGATCGCTTTGATCATCGGCGGATTTGGCGGATATGCGATTGCCAACACATTCAATCCGTTTTCCACGGACTATATACGCACGTCCGCTTCCATGATGCGCGACAACGGTGACACGATGATGCAAATGGGGAGCATGATGATGTCTGCAGGTCAGATGATGAGTGACAAGGGTGAGACCTATAATGATCAACAGATGATGCAACAAGGACAAGAGTTAAATGAAAACGGAAGTATGATGCAAAGCAAGGGTAAAGAAATGAATGGACGATGTGGGAGCATGATGCAGATGATGGGACAATAGTGAGAATCAATAATAATAGGATTTTTATGCAGAAAAAGCAGCCTCGATGGCTGCTTTTTCTCTGAGTCTCTAGACTGTTAGCCCGCGGCCATGACACTTATACGTGCGAGCAGGATGAACGCGATGGTGAAGACACTCGTCATCACAACAGGTGCGAACATCGATATCCAGTTGCGGTGATTTGGTCGGAAGCGTTTGAGCAAGACGGAATTGGATACGACAGACACCGAACTGAGCGCCATCGCCAAACCAGCGAGTTCCGGACGCAGAACGATTCCGAGTCCGATGAATACGCGAGCGGCAATTGGAATACCAATGACGTTGTAGAACAATGAGAAGAAGAGATTTTGCTTGATCTTCCCGAGCGTTTCGCGGCTCAGTTGGATCGCGGAGACGACATCTTGTAGATCACTCTTCATAAGAACGATACCTCCCGCTTCCATTGCTACGTCCGTGCCGCTGCCCATGGCAATACCAACATCGGCTTGCGCGAGCGCGGGGGCGTCGTTTAGCCCATCGCCAACCATGGCGACTTTGACTCCTGTGGTTTGAATTTTTTTGACTTCGTTCGCTTTATCTTCTGGGAGAACTTCGGCGCGAACGTACTGCTCCTCAACGCCTGTTTGTCTGGCAATGGCCGACGCCGTGCGCCTATTGTCGCCGGTTATCATGTAGACAGTCAGACCCATCTGTTTAAGCGCAGCGATCGCCGATGGTGTTGTCACCTTTATGGCATCAGCAACGGCGATAATGCCGAGAACTTCCTTCGCGTCCGCAAGAAGCATTGCTGTTTTACCTTCTTCCTCTAGCTTTCGCATCTTTCGCTCTAAACGGTTGGTTTCAATCCCAAGCGTAGCGATGAGCTTGCGATTGCCGAAGTAGTACGTCGTACCGTGAGTGTCGCCACGTACACCATGACCGGGAACGGCTTGGAAGTTCGTGATCTGTGCAGGGGCCAGGGATTCTTCTTCCGCGTAGCGACAGATTGCGTCGGCGAGCGGATGTTCAGACTTAGCCTCAAGTCCGGCAGCGATTTCCATCACCTCGTCCTCATCGTGCGAACCAATGGGGAGCACGTCGGTTACTTCCGGCTTGCCCTTCGTGAGCGTGCCGGTTTTATCAAATATAATCGCTCGCACTTTGCAGGCGGCCTCAAGCGGTTCACCGCCTTTAATGAGAATACCATTTTGAGCACCCTTACCTGTAGCCACCATGATTGCCGTTGGCGTAGCAAGACCGAGCGCGCACGGGCAGGCGATGACAATCACAGCTGTAAAGGCCATGAGGGCGAAGCTGAGCGTGGAGCCAAGCAGGAAGAACCAGACAAGGAATGTTGCGATGGCAATCAGAATCACCGCCGGAACGAATCGGGCAGAGATACGGTCGGCGAATGCCTGGATCGGCGCGCGCGATCCCTGTGCTTCTTCAACCAGGCGGATGATTTGCGCGAGAACAGTTTCAGATCCTATATTCGTCGTACGGAACTCAAAACTTCCATTTTTGTTTACTGTCACGCCAATGACTTTATCTCCGGCATGCTTCTCGACCGGAATACTTTCACCTGTCAGCATGGATTCATCCACAGACGATCCGCCACTAACGATCACACCATCGACCGGAATACTTTCACCGGGACGCACAAGAACAATGTCCCCCTCAATCACGTCATTGATCGGCACGTCAAATGGCTTGCCGTCGTGCAACACACGTGCGGTTTTCGGCTGCAAGTCCATAAGCTGGCGCACGGCGTCGGACGTTTGGCCTTTTGCCTTACTCTCAAGCCATTTCCCGAGCAGGACGAACGTGATAAGAAATGCTGCTGTTTCAAAGTAGAGTTCCGGAATTTTTTCGTCACCTATGCCAAGTACCGAATTATTCGTCATTGTGTAGACGAGGAAGTTGATGACGCTGTAGATGAACGCGGCGCTGGTGCCAATCGCAATCAAACTGTCCATGTTGAACGTCTTCATGCGCAAACTCGACCACAGGCCTTTGTAGAATCCAGCGCCAAGAAACACTTGCACCGGCGCGGCGAGTATGAACGAAACAATGCCGACCCAAGGCAGCAAGAACGCGCGGCCTGGTAGGAACGAGAAGAAATCAAGGAACATGAAGTAGAGCATCGGCAGTGATAAGACGGCTCCGGTGATGAACTTGCGCCAGTAAGAATGAATTTCCTCTTGACGGCGAGCGCGATCTTCGTCCGGATTTGCCGCACCCGCAACCTCGGCTCGATACCCGGCTTTTTTCACTTGCGCGATAATCGCCGTCTCATTCGTCTGTCGCGGATCAAAGGTGACGCGAGCTTTTTCTGTTGCGAAGCTCACCTGGGCGTCTGTGACACCAGGAAGTTTTTTGATGCTTTTTGTGATGACTCCAGCGCACGATGTGCAGTGCATACCTGAAAGCCGTAATGTCGTCTTTTTTACATCGTCCGTTTCTGCGACATGTACAAGCGGAGTAGTGGCCGTCCGAGTAGGTAAACTGTTTTGCGCTATCGTTCGCTCGTGGATGAGCGATTCAAAAAACCCGGCGATTTTTTGAGCATCCTGCCTAATTCCTGCTGGAAACTCCAACGTTCCGCTCTTCTGCTTCACGATTGCTCCGTGAAACTTCGGGCGACCGTCTTCTTGGATATCGACGGTTCCTTCTCCTCGTGTTTCTGTGAGGTAACGAAAGCTCACTCGGTCGCCATCATGCTCCATAAGCGCGATTGGTGACTCAACCGAATCGGTCGCGCTTACTTGGGGCAACGGTGTGTCTGCGACGGCGTCGTATCCGGCAGTTTTTATGGCGGCGATCACTGCGTCATCGGACACAGATTCGTCCATTGATACCCGACAAATGCCATCATGAGCGCTTGTTGCAACATGTGTGACACCGGGAATTTCTTTGACTTCCTCGTTGATAAGCGTCTCACAAGATGCACAATGCATCCCGGAAACGTGATATGTTTTTTCCATAATGGGAGGATTAAAATGTGGCGTTATAGCCCTTGGCTTTTAGCGCTTGTGCCACGTCATCTGGATTTAATGGTTCCTCCGAAGTCACGCGAGCGGAGCCGGTCGAGAGTTCGATAGTCGCGTCCTTCACTCCCGGCAGTTTGTGAAGCGCCATTGTCGACAGTTTAACGCAGGCGTCGCAGGTCAGGTTGGTAATCGTAAAAAAAAGTTCAGACATAGGATTATTCGACAAGGATGGTGCCACGATACATGCCCATGGAACACGAATACGGAATGGATCCTTTTTCCGTTGGGATGAACTCAATGACGTTTTCGCCTTTTTTCAAGTTTGTGCGGATACCAAGCGATGGCACGACGATACTTGAGGCGCAAGTAAACGAGGACTCGGAGGTGATAATCCAACGGACAGGAACGCCGGCTTGGACGCGTAGAGTTTTCGGTGAATACCCGGATGCAGACTGCGTCATTTTGATAACCTGGACAGTTCGTGTATCCGTTTTTTGGCTCATTGGCGTGTAGTTAATCTCCTTTCCGCCAGAAGAAACTGATAGGACAACCATCGCACTTTGGATGTTGTAAACGCCGAAGGCAATAACGAGTATGCCGATCACAGCGTAGAAAATGCGGGCAACCGTCCCTTTCATGATCGAGGATAGACCACCGATCCCAAGAAGCGCAGGGGCTGTGCCAAGGGCGAAGGCTCCCATAACAATCGCGCCGCTTGCAAAGTCTCCGGTGCTAATTGCATAGAGCTGCATGGCTTGGGTGAATCCGCATGGCAGGAAGAACGTCAGAACGCCGGTGAGCATCGCTGCTTTATGGCTGTATTCCTTTTGATGTTCGGAAAGGCCGAAAAAGCGGGCAATAGATGAGGGGAGCGTGAACGATGTTCCGGAAATACGCGGTGAGAGATTTGTGAGTTTGATGCCAAGAATAACCATCACGGCACCGACAGCGAGGGTGAGCAGGGTGAGAACTCCTCCCGAGATTTGAAGAAATCCGCCAAGAGCGCCAAGAAGTCCGCCAAGAAACGCGTAACCAAGCACACGGCCCGTGTTGAAAAACAAGTGCGGTCGAAATTTTTCCCAGGCCGTGGCTTCCGGGTGTAGTTCCGCGTGTCTGGCGGCAATGCCGAGAATCAGTCCACCGACGAGCGCCATGCAGGTGGAAACGCCAGCGACAAGGCCGAGCAGCACGGCAAAGCCGGTCGTAACTTCTTTTTCATCCAAGGAGAAATCCAAAATACCGGTACCGCGCAGGGCGTGATAAAGAAGAGTAACGAGGCCAACGCCAAGGATGATGTACTTCCAATCCGTGCCATTTTTGGTGATCCAAGGAAGTTTTCCCGGTTCGCCGACTTCGTAGCCGGCTTGTTTCACTGCGTTGATGATTTCATTCTGGCTCGGAATATCTGTGCCGTGTTCAATGGTTGCTTGACCCTTACGGAAATCTACTTTGACTTTTGTAACCCCTTGAATGCCACCGATGGCGTCCTTAAGGAGCAGTTCACATGAGCGACAGTGCATGCCGCGGATTGGAACAATTTTTTGATGCATAAAAATAAACGAAAAAAATGAAGAGTGTCTTAATTCTTACCGTTTGTTATTCGCGTTTGATGGTTGTTCCTATGAGAGAAAATTGCGGGTGAGGCGGTTGGTGACTCAACGACTTTATCCCAAGCGGTACATGGACGATGACCCACGAGCATATCTCGCGTGACAGATCCACAACAACAAACATATTCGGAGTCTTGCTATTGCCTGGTGTAGTTGCATTCGTATCGTGCTCCATCCGAACAGTGGCGCAGCATTCTGGCTGTTGTGTATCGGCAGAGGTTTCAGTCATATGCATTGAATGACCGTCAGAGTCCTCGATGGTCACCATATGTTCTTGTGGTTCCATTGCCCCGGCCATCGGAACACCAAACAGCAGACTTAAACAAACGCCGCTGAGCGCGACAGGAATGAAGAGTAGACGTCCAATGAGAGCCGTGAATCCCATAGTTATCGACGCTTGAGCTTGTAGACCTTGATGATTTCCTCGACTGCCTTGTCTTCACAGCCCTTCTTGATCTGATTGATGGCGCAGGTGCTTAGGTGACTTTCCAACAACAGATCTTCCACGCTCGAAAGCGCCTGCTTGACTGCTGACGTCTGGGTGATGACGTCGATACAGTAGGCGCCTGATGAGATCATTTCACGCAACCCGCGAATTTGTCCTTCTGCGATGCTGAGGCGCCGAAGAATGCTTTTTACTTTTTTATTTTGCATAGTCTTTGTGCAAAGTATATACCCCCATAGGGTATAACACAAGGGTATGGTTTGCTTGATGCGGTGGGCGCAATTTGAGATGAGACCGTTGCAAAACTCCTATTCATTCTGTCATTGTGCAGCATCCGACTTTGTCGGGAATGAGCGTTTACCAATGAGTATTGCAGTGGGGTCAGATCCGACTATCGACTTTTTTTCAAAAAGTCGATAGTCGGATCTGACCCAACATCTTTTACCAAGATTATAGTGATCTTTAAAGGAGTTTTGAAAGATTCAAGATTGGCCGCTTTTGAGTCGGATTGGTTGGGTTTATTGGGGGGAATTGTTTGACAAATAACCAAAATTGTCCTATATTTGTTTCCTCATTGCATGAGTGAAGAATGGCGTTTTGAAGCTTAATTTAGGTTTTAGAACGCCATTCTCCACAAACAAAAGGCAAGGTTCATGAGGCGCACGGTGCGTTCTTATGGGTTAGTCAGAGATGGCTTCGAGGTGTGAAATGTCGAACGTATTTCTGCGTCAGCAGTTCGAGCAGACGGTCGAGGAGACTCTTATCGTGCTGCGTCAACAAAACGATGTGTGGAAAGCATTGGGTACACACCCGTACATTCCGAACATCGACGAAGTCTGTGAACGACTCGAACCGACCGCTCCGGCCTGGCCCAAGGGCAAGGACGCCTACCGCTCGCTCCGCATCCGCTTCGGCGAAGGACACAATGGCATGATCCAGACCTTCGAGGCGCACGCGGCGGCGATCAAGCGCGTCCATGCCAAGTTCTGGCGTTGGGACTTGCTCCTCTCCGGAGAGCA